>JALOLV010000017.1 GCA_025455785.1 Spirosomataceae bacterium
ACTCCGTCTAAAATAATGCTACTTTCTTCTAATTCTATCGTTTTTGAGTTAATAAGTTCATTTTTGGCAACACTGCGTCTCTTAAAGCCTAAGTGATTAAAACTGATAGATGCTACCTCCGACTTTTGGATTTTATCTAAAAGTGTATTTTGTATAAAGCCATTTTCATCCGAAAAACCAATGAAACCTCCCGAATCATTATTATATATCTCGGCGAATGGTATGGCTTCTTTGGTATTTGAACTAATGATTTTAATTTGGGGATAGACTTCTTTACTTAGTAAAACAGAAAAAAGTACCCATACTAATTTTACTTTCATATGTTAAAGTTTTGTAGTGAAGAGGTTTAAATTAAAAAATCCCTTGAGTCTCACGACCCAAGGGATTTTAAATTTATCGTAAAAGATTAAAGCGTACGCTTCACTTCTTTCATTTCGTAGCTTTCGAGTGTATCGCCAACTTCGAGGTCGTTGAATCCTTTGAAACTCATACCGCACTCATAGCCGCTCTTCACTTCGTTTACATCATCTTTGAAGCGTTTCAATTGGGCAATCTCGCCTTCGTGAATCACGATACCTTCGCGGATAACCCTCACTTTATTGTTACGCTTAAATGAACCATCCAATACATAACAACCCGCAATCGTACCCACTTTACTAATCTTGAAGGTCTCACGAACCTCGATTGTACCCACGATAACCTCTTCTTCTTTCGGTGCCAACATACCTTCCATCGCATCTTTAATCTCGTTGATGGCATCGTAGATGACAGAGTAGAGACGAATCTCTATCTGCTCTTGCTCAGCTATTTTACGGGCGTTGATTGACGGACGAACTTGGAAACCTACGATGATGGCATCACCTGCCGCAGCTAAGTTAACATCAGATTCTGAAATCTGCCCAACTGCTTTGTGAATGATATTTACGTGTACTTCTTCGGTCGATAATTTTTGCAATGAATCCGAGAGTGCTTCTACCGAACCATCGAAATCACCTTTTACAATCAGGTTTAATTGCTGGAACGAGCCAATCGCCTTACGACGACCGATTTCATCGAGTGTAATGTGTTTTCTGGCACGTAAACTTTGCTCACGAATAATTTGCTCACGTTTGTTTGCAATCTCGCGTGCTTCACGTTCGGTTTCCATTACATTGAACCTATCACCTGCTTGTGGTGCACCCGGCAAACCAAGAATCTGCACTGGTGTTGATGGTCCAGCCTCTTTGATTCGCTGTCCTTTGTCGTCAATCATCGCTCTTACACGACCAAAGTACTGACCCGCCAAGATAACATCTCCTACTTTCAGCGTTCCGTTCTCAACCAAAATCGTTGCCACGTATCCACGACCCTTATCCAAAGCCGCTTCGATAACCGTTCCAACTGCTTTACGGTCTGGATTCGCTTTTAGTTCGAGCAATTCGGCCTCAAGCAATACTTTATCGAGCAAATCGCTGACCCCAAGACCCGATTTGGCCGAAACCTCTTGCTCTTGGTATTTACCACCCCAGCTTTCTACAAGGATGTTTTCTTTTGCTAAATCTTCACGAATCTTATTGGAATTTGCACCGGGCTTATCAATCTTGTTTAGGGCAAATACAATCGGTACGCCTGCGTTTTGGGCGTGATTGATGGCCTCTCTTGTTTGAGGCATCACGCTATCATCGGCAGCGATGACGATAATTACAATATCGGTTACTTTGGCACCCCTTGCACGCATGGCCGTAAAGGCTTCGTGACCCGGAGTATCTAAAAATGCTATCTTTTTACCTTTGTTAGGTCCTTCTTTGATTGTTACGGCATAAGCACCAATGTGCTGTGTGATACCACCCGCCTCGCCAGCGGCCACTCTTTCACGGCGTATGTAATCGAGCAATGAGGTCTTACCGTGGTCAACGTGACCCATGATTGTGATAATCGGAGCCCGGTGTTCTAAATCTTCTGGGGCGTCCGCAATCTCAACCGCATCAACCCGAATTTCTTCTTCGGCCGATATAAACTGTACGTCATAACCAAACTCAAGGGCAATCATCTGAATCGCCTCAGCATCAAGGCGTTGGTTGATAGATACAAACATACCCATACCCATACAAGACGCAATCACTTCATTGACCGAAACATCCATCATCGAAGCAAGGTCAGATGCCGAGATAAATTCGGTTACTTTCAAGATTTGCTCTTCTTGCTGTTCGGCCGCTAAGCGTTGCTCTTCGGCTTCGGCACGTTGCTTTCTCTTGTCTTTACGGAACTTCGCTCCAAAGTCAGGGCCTTTGGTTTGCATACGAGCCATCGTCTGCTTGATTTGCTCTTTAACCTCTACTTGCGAAACCTCCTCACGGCGTTCTTTTTTACGCTTATTATTGCCCTGATTGTTGGTATTTGTATTGTTGTTGGTATTTGGTTGTCCCTGTTGTCCTCCTCCTCGGTTAGGATTTGGATTATTCGGGCGAGCCGCCGCTTCTTTGTTTTTAGCTACAACTTCGTCGCTGTTTACTTTTTCGGCTCTTTTGACACGTTTGCGTTTACGTTTCTTTTTATCGTCTGAGTTTCCACCACCCGTTTTTTTCTCAACAGGTAATTCAATTTTACCCAAAACCTTCAAGCCTTGAAGTTTCTCAGCTTTTGCCATAATCAACTCAACTGGTACGTCTTCTTCTTCGACAACCACTGGTTTTGGCTTGGGCTTAAATTCTTCTTTTTTAGGTTGATTCTGGGGCGGACGGTTATCTTGAGGTCTATTTTTCTGAAAATCAGGTCGTTGTTGTTGCTCACCTGACCTTTGGTCACGGTCTCTTCTGAAATCGTTATTCGGTCGTTGCTGATTTTGGTTCGGCTGAGGTCTTTGCTCAGGAGCTTTAGGTATCTCTACCTTTGGTGTTTCTACGGCCTTCGGAGCTTCTGTTAGTGGCTCAAGTTTTGGTTCTGGCTTTGGTTGCTCTGCCACCGCTGGTTCTGGCTTTGACTCGACAACAGCTGGTTTTTCTTCTACTTTGGGGGTCTCAACTACTTTCGGAGCTTCGACAACCACTGGTTTCTCCTCAACTTTTGGAGTCTCAACAACCTTCGGAGCTTCAACTACTGGCTCTGTAACTGGCTCAGGTTTTGGTTCTGGTTTTGGTACAACAGGATTGTTATTTTTATCTAATTCTATTTTACCCAGAATCTTCGGTCCATCTAAATTTCTTTCGATTCGAACAACCTCTGGCTCTTTTGGCTTCGATGGTTCTGCTGGCTTTTCTTCGGTTTTTGAAGGGCCACGGAAATAGAGAATTTCCGATGAAGGAGTAGTTGGCGTTCTCGCTTCTTCAACGGTTGGTTTTGCCATGCTTTCTTCAAACAATACTTGAGTCTTAAATTCGGTACTCAAGAGCTGCAATTGCTCAAAGTTTAACTTAGCGTTTGGATTATTTTCAATACGCTGACCTTTAGCCGCAAGTTTTTCGACGATGGTCTGAATACCAACGTTTAATTTCTTTGCCGCAAGGCTCAATCGCATTTCTTTGTTTTCTGCCATAAATCAGAATTCTCCTAAAATAATAGTGTGTTATTCTTATTTGCCGATATGTGTTACCTCATAATTGTATGATTTTTTAGTATTCGACAAATGTTATTGTTCAAACTCTTTACGCAAGATGTCAAGTACATCTTCAACTGTTTCTTCTTCTAATTCGGTACGACGAACAAGGTCTTCCTTCGAAAGTGCCAATACTGACTTGGCAGAGTCTAAACCTATTTTACGGAATTCTTCAATCACCCACTCTTCAATCTCATCTGTGAACTCCATCAAATCTACGTCTTCTTCCTCTTCTTCGCCTTCTAAATCACGGAATACGTCAAGCTCCATGCCTACTAATTTGCCCGCCAATTTGATATTCATACCGCCTTTACCAATGGCCAAAGACACTTGGTCTGGCTTGAGGTAAACCGATACTCTCTTGCGAGCATCATCTACTTGTATGCTACTTACTTTAGCTGGACTCAACGCTCTCGAAATCAATAATTGTAGGTTATCTGTCCATTGGATGACGTCGATATTTTCGTTTTCCAATTCACGTACAATCGTATGAATGCGAGAACCTTTCATCCCAACGCAAGCCCCCACTGGGTCGATACGGTCATCGTAAGATTCTACGGCTACTTTAGCTCTTTCGCCCGGTTCACGTACAATTTTACGGATTGAGATTAGACCGTCCAAGATTTCGGGAATCTCTTGCTCAAACAAACGCTCTAAAAATACTGGCGAGGTACGAGATAGCGTAATCTTTGGTGTACCGTTATTCATTTCTACCTTGTGAATAACCGCCTTAATATTTGTTCCTTTTTTAAACCTATCCTTTGAAATCTGCTCAGATTTTGGCAATACCAATTCATTGCTTTCGGTATCCAAACAGATAATCTCTTTGCCTAAAATCTGATATACCTCTGCAATCATCAATTCGCCAACCAAATCTTTATACTTGAGATAAAGCATCTCTTTCTCTAAGTCTTTGATTTTCTGAATCAAAGTCTGGCGAGCTGTCTGCACAACACGGCGACCAAAATCCTCTAATTTTACTTCATCTGCTACTTCTTCGCCTACTTCAAAGTCTGACTGGATTTTACGAGCCTCGGCCAAAGGTATTTTATCTGGGTCCCAGATATCCTCCGAGTTATCATCCACAATCTCACGTGTACGCCACATTTCTAAGTCGCCACTATCGGCATTGATGATAACATCAAAATTGTGGTCGGTGCCAAATTTCTTACGAATCATCGTACGGAATACATCTTCCAATACTTTAATCATCGTAGGACGGTCAATATTTTTTTCACGGGCAAATTCTGCAAACGACGCAATTAATTCTCCACTGTGCATATTTATAAGATTTTGTTTCGGGTGTTTAGTTGTAAATTTTTGATTTTATAACAGCTCTAAACACTATTTAAACGATATTATTACCTGTGCCTGTTTTATATCTTCAAAAAGGATTGACAGTGGCTCTATCATTTCTCCTTTTTTCACTTTTTTATCTTCTTTGATGACTATCTTTTCGGCTTCGACTGATTCGAGCAGCCCTTTGCGTTCTTCGCCGTTCTTCAGCACAACCTTCAAATTTCTGCCTACATTTTTGCGGTATTGTCTTTCGAATGTCAGCGGAATATCAACCCCCGGCGACGAAACCTCAAGTGTGTACTTATCGGGCATGATTTCGTCTAAATCTTTGCCGATTTTTCGGCTAATATCGCTGCACTCATCAATTGAGATTCCCGTGTCCGAATCAAGTAGAATCACTACTTTGCTGTGTATCTTCGATAACGAAACTTTAATATCAACAACGAAGTACTTTCCTTCTTCGAGATACTGTTGTAATAAAGCCTCAATTTTTTCTTTTGTTTCTTTCATCACCAAACATACAAAAAAAAGGAGGTTGCGTCCTCCCTTTTCACAAATCGGTTGCAAAACTAATAAATTCATTCGTTTTTAGCAAATTTATCAATAAAAATTGCAATTAGATTTGTACGATTCAACATTAAACCATTATTTTAAGGTTGAAAACAAATTTGTCATTGCACTATCATTCACAAAATGTCATTCTGTATCGATGGATTTTCTGATTATTATCTTGTTGAATGTGTATTGGATGACCCCTCGATTTACCCCTGAATGGCATTGATTATCAAATTTATAAGACGAATCAGCTTTTTACTGAATATCCTGCTGGCACTTTACTCGCTTTTGGTGTACCAGTTGTGTTATTCGGCTGATATTCGTCACTGGTTGGCTGGTTTTTTGATGCTTTCGGCTCCGCTTACGTTTATTTTCAATGGCATTTTTATAGTGATTTGGGCCATCGCCAAGTCTCGTAAAGTATGGTTGTCGGTAGCTGTTTTGCTGGTAGCTACTCCGCTGATAATGAGGTCGTTTACTTGGCATTTTAACGAAAAATCCGAAGAGAATATCAGTGTCATGAGCTACAACCTTATGTGGTGCGATGCCTTCGAGTTTATTGATAAATCGAACCCTGAAAACGGAACCAAACTTACCAACTTTGCAGTTGAAACCCCCGCCGACATTAAGTGCTTCCAAGAACTCTACAATAACAGTGATTATGAACAAATGAATCTAATTAAATCGCTCCGAAAAAACAACCCTCACTACACCTACATCCATTCTACCCCAAACAATAAAAACGGACAAGGTTTGATTGGCTTGGCAATATTCTCAAAATACCCAATTATCGACAAAGAAGAAAAATATTGGCAATTGAACCACAATGGCTTATTGAGTGCCGATATTGTGGTCAATGAAGATACTATCCGTGTCATCAATATTCAGCTAAAATCTATGGGTATTCGTGTGAGTAAAGTTTTGGATAATGCAAAAAGCGACCAAGAAAAGGCAAAAAAAGAAGCAAAAACGATTTATCATCAACTCAAAGACGGTTTTGAATCACGAACCGAGCAAGTAAAAGATTTAGAAGATTGGATTAAGAAAAGCCCACATCCGATTATCCTTTGTGGCGATTTAAACGAACTACCCTATGGTTATGTTTATGGGCGAATCCGAAAATATTTAGCCAACTCATTTGAAACCGCTGGCCGTGGGTTTGGATTTACTTACAATAAAAGCCCAAGTTTTATTAGAATTGATAATCAGTTTTATGACGAGAAGCGAATTGAAGTAAAGTATTTTGAAACATTCAACAACGATGCCTACTCAGACCATTATGCAGTAAGAGGTGAGTATAAAATCAGATAATACTTGTATCCCAATTACACTTTTACCGTTTAGTAAATAATTGACTTAACACTTATATTTATCGGAGGTTTCAAGCAAATTTGTCTAAAATTCTTTTGAAAACCATGAAACCTCTAACTACAATTACGCTTTCAATCTACTATTTTTTGAGCATTGGAGGCTTTGCTCAATCATCAGCATTGCTACCTAACGCTGTCGAATTACCCAAATTTACAACAAATCCTGTGTGTACAGCAACCGAAAGAGGAAGGTTGATTTACAATACTACCGATAACAAGTCATACTACTGCAATGGCTCTACTTGGGTAGATATGAGTGCTGGGGGCTTAGCATTACCTTACTCAAGTAGCAACAACGCCGCAAACCCTAACAATTCATTCGCTGTTCTGAATACCTCTTCGGGAAGGGCTATCTATGGCGAAACACAAAGTGCCATCGGATTGGCCGGAACGGGCGTTTATGGCAATGCCTCAAGTACGTCCCCATCGGTATTGAATACCGGGGTAACTGGTTATAACGCTAGCACAAACGCTTTTGGATATGGCGTTTATGGCTACCACGACGGCTCTGGTGTAGGTGTGTACGGAGTTGTCAAGGGCGGTGGAACTGCCGTAAAAGGGTTTGCATCAAATTTATTCGGAGGTACAGGAAATGGGATTGGCGTAGAAGGTATAAGTACAACAAATACAGGCGTTTATGGAAGAAGTAATAGTGGTGTTGGGGTATTGGGCGAAAGTACAAATGATATTGGGGTGTTTGCAAAATCAACCAATGATAATGCAATAAATGCTATAAGTACTAACCGAATAGGGGCATATATCGAATCAACCAATAATAGTAGTGGCTTTGCGGCATTATACGTCCAGCAATATGGTACCGACAAAGCGGCAGTATTCAACGGAGGCGATGTTTATATGAGCGATAACTTAGCTGTTTTTGGAACTGCAACCGTCGAAAATGGCAAAGGCTTAGTGAGAAGTAATAATGCTACACAACTAAAAGTTGTTAGAATTACTGCCACACTTAGTGGCACCAATTTAGCATCAGGGAGTTTTCTGGAGGGAGGGACACTCAACTACGAAGACTTCTCTGCCGTACCTACTGTATTGGTCGGTCATGTAAACAATAGCACCGCTACCGGCGACTGGCACAAAGTGATGGTGGTGCCTATAAATGTATCTGCTACACAGTGTCAATTTAGAATTACTAATTTGAGTAGTTCAAGTGCAACATTCAATGCTGCGTGGAATATACTTGTCATCGGTGCTAAATAAATCATTGAGCTGCAAATACCCTCATTTAAGGTTTTGAATTTGGGTAAATGACAGTAAACTTTTCAAGGTTTTATTGCATATGCTGTATTCATCGTTGATATTGTGATATATTTGGCCTGTAAACTAATTATCAACAAATCAATAATGAAGAAACAGCTTGTTTTACTATTTTCAGTATTTACACTGGCGGCACATTCGCAAGATAAATCAGCCGAATTTGCTCAAACAATTACTGCCGAAGACTTAAAAAAACACCTAAGTATTATTGCGTCGGATAGCCTTGAAGGGCGTGATACAGGTAGCGAAGGCCAACGCAAGGCTGCCGATTATATATCAAGGCATTTTGCTCAATTGGGGCTCACAGCCATCGCTCCAGACGGTAAAGGAGGAAAAGGGTATTACCAATACTTCAATCTTTATCGTAAAGGCTGGAAAGACGTTTATGTAAAGATTGGCAACAAACAAAAAGAGCTTTTTAAAGATTTTTATCCGAATGGTTTATTGAATGTTCCGCAAGAACAAAACGTACCACTTGTGTTTGTGGGCTACGGTATCGAAACCGATAAATACAATGATTACAGAAATATTGATGTAAAAGACAAAGCCATTGTATTTTTTGAAGGAGAACCCAAAGCATCTGACGGAAAAAACTTAATTAGTACCGATAGCGAAAAATCTGACTGGACCGAAAATAAAGGTTTTCAAAAGAAAATCAACATTGCTAAAGAAAAAGGCGTGAAATACATCTTTATGATTTCATCGGCCGATGCTGCCGCTTTCAAATCGCTTGCCAACGAACGCCGAGTAATGCTTTCGAGATTTAACCGTGTCAGTTTTAAATCTACTACCGAAAGCCCCTCTTCGACTGCCTCTTTTGTAGTTTCTAAAGAAATGGCCGCCGAAATGCTCAACCTTAAACTTAAGAAATTATTAGACTTAGAAAACAAATCAGAGTTCTCGGTCAAAGAATCCAAAATCTCTTTCAAAGCCGAGCGTGGCGATGTACCTGTTGAGACGATGAATGTCTTGGGTTTTATGGAAGGAACCGATAAAAAAGATGAAGTGGTACTCATAACAGCTCACTACGACCACGTCGGCAAAGATGAAAAGGGGAATGTCTATAACGGAGCCGATGATGACGGCTCGGGTACTTGTGCCGTACTCGAAATCGCCGAAGCATTTAGCAAAGCCAAGCAGGCTGGCAATGGCCCTCGTCGAAGTATTTTGTTTATGACCGTTACCGGCGAAGAAAAAGGGCTGCTTGGCTCGCAATATTACACCGACAACGACCCAATCATTCCGCTCGAAAAAACAGTCTGCGACCTAAATATCGACATGATTGGACGAATCGATAAAGAACACGCCAATAACGAGAAATACGTTTATCTGATTGGAGCAGACAAACTGTCTTCGGAGTTGAATCAAGTAACAATTGATGTCAATAAAAAGTACATCAATTACGAATACGATTACACATTCAACGACCCCAAAGACCCTAACCGTTTTTATTACCGCTCAGACCACTACAATTTCGCCAAACACAAAATTCCGGTAGCATTTTACTTTACAGGCGTACACGCCGACTACCACGGAATTGGCGACGATGTAGAAAAAATCCTATTTCCTAAATATCAAGATATTACCCGTTTGGTGTTTCATACCGCTTGGGAAATCGCCAATCGTGAAGGAAGGCTCAAAGTAGATTCAAACAAACCCTGATAAATTGGGCATCAAAACCCAAGATGCCCATTAAAATTTTATTAAAACCCAAACTAAAAAACATTAGTTTGACAACTATCAAATCTGAATTTATAAATATTTGATTTTCAGCACCTTAATACACTAACATTTTCAAAATAGATAAACCCACCATCTACAAAAAGTACAATATTTCATAAATGTATTAAAAAATTCTGGCTTGGGATATTTTAAGTTTCGATGTTTTTCAGTAGAATTGCCAGACTTTTGCTAAGAAGCGGATTGTGCCTGATGCAAAATTTTATTTTATTTCATTAACCAAATCAAAAATTTTTATCGTTTATTTACCAAAAAATTAGTTGTTTTAATTTTCAAAACCCTAAAAAAGTCCAAAGCTAATGGAAAAAAAGACTACAGCCCCAGCCAAAGCGGCAGCTCCAAAATCATCAGGTGGTGGATTGAATCCAACGTTTGTAATTCCAATTCTTTTAATTATTGCATTACTCATTTATTTCTTATTATTAGGTGATGCAGCCAACTTCGAAGATGCACTCAAGAAAAAACCAAAGAATGCACTCGGTATTATCTATTCAGGTGGTATCATCGTACCATTCCTTATCACATTCATGCTTACAATGATTGTTTTCTCAATCGAGCGTTTCATCACTATCGGTAAAGCAGGTGGTTCTGGCAACTTAGACGCATTCGTTCGCAAAGTGCGTTCTTTACTTGACCAAAACAACATTGCTGATGCTATCAAAGAGTGCGACAAACAAAAAGGTTCGGTTGGAAACGTTGCTAAGACTGCATTACAGAAATATGCTCAATTAGCAAGCGACACAACAATGGCAAAAGACCAAAAATTAGTAGCGTTGCAAAAAGAAGTTGACGAAGCTACAACTCTTGAGCTTCCGATGTTAGAGAAAAACCTTACTATCCTTTCGACATTAGCATCTGTTTCAACACTCGTTGCCCTTCTTGGAACCGTAATCGGGATGATTCGTTCATTCTTCGCACTTGGTTCTGGTGGTGGTGCTCCGGATGCGTCTGAACTTGCAAACGGTATTGCAGAAGCCTTGATTAACACCGCTCTTGGTATCGGTACTTCGGCTTTCGCAATCATGTTCTATAACTTCTTCACCTCTAAAATTGACGGTTTAACTTACAAAATTGACGAAATCGGAATGAGCCTTCAGCAGAGTTTCGCTGCTCATCACTAAGATTTTGAATGCCTCGGCATCCAAGACCCAAAGTGATACTATTTGTTGGTACAGATTATTTTAAAACAAAAAAGTAGAAGGCAAAATGGCAATTGTAAAACCAAAACGAAGCGGTCCGTCGATGGACATGACCGCGATGTGTGACGTAGCTTTCTTGTTATTGACATTCTTTATCATGACTACCCAGTTCAAGAGTCAAGAATCAGTAACAATTGATACGCCAACATCTATTTCGGAAGAGAAAGTACCCGAGAAAGACCTTGCCCAAATATCTATCGATAACAACGGTAAGTACTACTTTGGTGTTGTCAATCCTAAAGATAGATTTGCCATCATCAAAGCGATGAATGACAAATATGGTGCAGGATTGACCGACCAAGAACAAGCAAGATTTACAAGACTCGCAGAAGTTGGAGTTTCGATTACTCAATTAAAAGGGTATTTGAACCTATCTGAAGTTCAAAGAGGTAAAGTAAAAATTGAGGGTATTCCGAATGACAGCACGAAGAGCGAATTAGTGGATTGGGTAAAAACATATCTTACAGATGTGAACCCACAAGCTAAATTGGCGATTAAGGGAGACGTTAAAACACAGTATCCTGCGATTAAGAGTTTGTTCAACGAATTAGGCAAAAACGACATCAACAAGTTTCGTTTAGTAACCGATGCTGAGAACCAAGAGTAGTATATTGAAATAACTTTTAAAAAGATATACCAGTATGGCAGAAATACAGGACTCAGGTGGTGGTGGTAAAGGCGATGGTAAGGTTCGGGTAGCCAAGAAGTCGGGGAAACCCGACATGACACCAATGGTGGATTTGGGCTTCTTGCTTATTACATTCTTTATGTACACCACGACGTTCAGCAAGCCAAACGCTATGAAGCTGAACATGCCTGATAAACCAAAAGAAAACGAGCCACCGCAAGAACAACCAGAAATTAAGGTATCTAACACGATTACCGTAATCATGGGCAAAGATGACCGTGTCTTTTGGCATCAAAAACCAGTAACCGAATTGACAGCAGCAGACTTAAACGAGTCTAACTATTCGGCAGAGGGAATCCGTCAGGATATTTTGAAACGTAAAGCAAACGCACTCGACGTTAATAAATTTACGGTAATCATCAAACCTACGGATGACTGCACTTGGAAAAATACCGTTGATATGCTCGATGAAATGGCCGTAACAAAGTCAGAAATCTATGCAATCGTAGATATTTCTCCGAAAGAATTAGAGGCATATAAGCAAAAAATTGCTACTCCTAAACCTCAATAATAATCTAAGGTAAAACAATTAAATATTGCAAAGACATGGAACAACCAAAAAATGCAAGTAATCTTACCTTAGATGAAATCGTATTTGCAAACCGTAACAGAGAATACGGTGCTTATACGCTAAGGAAAAATTACGCCAAATATCTTACAAGGGCAGCTTTATTAGGTGTTGGTCTTTTTGGAGGAATGGTTTTGGCAGCTTGGGGCTTCAACAAATTCGGTAAATCCGAAGAAGATGAACTTCAAACGGTTGAAATCGACCTTTCAAAATTGAAAGAGGAAAAACAGGAAGAGAAAAAGCCTGAACTTCCGCCACCACCGCCGCCACCAGAGCAAAAACCACCAGAGGTTGCACAAATCAAGTTTTTACCTCCTGAGCCAAAAGCTGATGAAGAGGTAAAACAAGAAGAGCCGCCACCAAAGATGGAAGAAACCGAAAAGGCGGTTATCTCTAACGTAACAAAAGAAGGTGAGGAGTCTGAAGAAATCGCAGCAGCACCACCACCACCTGTCGAAGAAGCAAAACCTGCCGAAATCGAAAAACCGAGAGAAGATGAAATCTTTACATCGGTTGAGCAGCAGCCGGAGTTCCCGGGTGGTAATATAGAAGCTCTTAAATACATCGGTAAAAACCTTAAATATCCTTCGGCAGCACAACGTGCCAACGTTTCGGGTAAAGTGTTTGTTAAATTCGTTGTAGAAAAAGATGGTTCTATCGGTGATGTACAGATTCTAAAAGGTATCGGTTTTGGTTGTGATGAAGAAGCATCTCGCGTAATCAAAACAATGCCTAAGTGGAGTCCGGGTAAACAAAACGGACGTAACGTTCGTGTATGGTTTACACTTCCGATTTCATTCGTTCTCGAATAATCTGAGTTATGAGACAACATGATTCTAACAGAACTCGCCAAGTAGTTCAGAAAGTCATGCAATTTGCGGGTGGTCTCTTTGCTTTGGTTTATATAATTTGCGGGTATTTTGTTATCAAGCTGAAATGGTTTATGACAAATCTCGACGAATATGTAGCATATAGCTTAGGGGTTCTACTTATTGTATATGGAATTTATCGAGGGTTTCGTACCTATCAAAATCTCAAAGACTTAATGGATTAATCTCGGCAAAGTTTCGATATAAAAATGCCATCCTTGCTCATGCGGGATGGCATTTTTTATTAATCAAATCGCATTATTGACACAAAACGTAAAATTTGTACGTGATTCTGAATCAATAAAAATTAATTTTGTGTTTATTCTGAATACTAAGGCAGTTGAAACAAGCGTTAATCACTCAACAAATGTTTCAACAATTATAAACTTATCTCTTACGCTCGTATGCTTAGATTAGCATTCATATTGCTCTCTGTTGCAATTCTTCAAAGTTGTTCGCAAAAAGGACAAGAAAAATCGCTCGAAAACCCGCTCGAAGGAGAAATCTCAATTGCTGCCGATGAATCTTTCCAGCCGATTGTCGATGCCCAAATCATGGCTTACAATGCTCATTATCCTAAAGCCAAGCTCAATATCAAATATATGCCCGAGCAAAAAGCGGTCAGGCTGATGATGCAAGACTCAGTAGATGTCTGCATTGTGGGGCGGGCTTTAGATTCGACCGAAATCAAATATTATAAAAATAAAGGTATTTCGTATCTGCCTGCTCGCATGGCTTTAGAGGGCGTTGCATTGATAACAAGTGTAGATTCGCCATTAAGTACGATTTCTCTTGATGACCTAAAGGCAATCTTTGACTCGAATTCGGATAAAAAATTGGTTTTTGATAATAGTAATTCGAGCAATCTGCGATACATGATTGATAAATTGGGTATCAAAAACCTAAATCAAGCGAATATCTTTGCGGCTGATGGCAACAAAGATGTTATCGAACAGGTCAAGACTAATCCAAACGCAATCGGGGTGATTGGTGCAAGCTGGATAAGCGATGGCGATGACTTGAAAGCACGTGCCATCAAGAAAAGTGTAAAGGTGTTGAGTGTTTCGCAGAAAGAAGGTGGACGCGGATATTTGCCTATTTATTCCGATTTGAAAGCCCGCCAATATCCCCTCGAACGCAAAGCCTATTTACACACCAAAAAGCACTATGGCTTACCAAAAGGCTTTATTCGGTTTTGTTGTGCCCAAATTGGGCAGCTTGTAGTCGAAAAAATGGGACTACTTCCCTACTATGTAATCCCGAAAGAAATGGTTGTAGAAAAGACCACAATCACAGAAATGCAAAAAGATAAAAAATAACAGTTGGTCGTATTTTTTTGTAATTGGGTCAATACTCGTATTGATTTTTCGATAATCTGAACTTGACTTGCATCATTAACAATTCTATTAACAAACCTAATTCGTCTTGTATTGTCTAAACATCTGAATACAGAATAAATAAAAAGATTATTCTAAAAAATTGAAATTTTTTTCGGTATAATCACATTTTATTTAACTTTGTATTCTTTTCCAAATAAAATAATACGAGAAAAACCTAATCTGAGTGTGAAAATGAAGAAGATTCTGAAGTCTTTGTCAGTAGCGTTGATGGCCGCTATGACCCTATCCCTCAACACAATTGCCCAAACGGTGCAGGACGGTTTGAGACATTTGGACGCCGAACGCTACAATGCGGCAGGCACTGTTTTTGGGAATTTGGTTGCGTCTGCACCAACCGCCGAAAACTATTTTTATCAAGGATATTACTACCTCAACTTACCTGAGCCAGACTTGGCAAAGGCTAAAGAAGCGTTTGACAAAGGTGTAGCCCTTGATGCCAAAAGACCTGACCCAATCTGTCGTGTAGGTCTTGGTACTGTGAAGTTGTTGTCGGGAGACCGTGCTGGTGCAAAAGCAGATTTCGATTTAATCAAAAAAGATACGAAGAATAAAAACTCAGATGTGTTGTTCCGTATCGGAGAGGCTTACACACTGTCAGAGAAAATCAATGACCCAGCCGAAGCCGTAAGCAACATTGATGCAGCTTTATTGCTCCAAAAAGTTAAGAACAATCCTGATTACTACATCGCATTGTCGCAGGCTTATTACATCAAAAACGATGGAGGCCCTGCTATGACCGCTCTCGAAAACGCTTTGAGAATGGGTCAAAAAGCAGCCAAAATCAATACTTTGATGGCTCGTGTTTGGTATCAAGGTAAAAGCTACCAAAGAATGAAAGAGCTTTTGGATGCTGCAATTGCTGCCGATGCAGACCACGCCCCTGCGTATGACTTCATGGCAAAACTTTTCACAACATTTGGTAACTATAAATCGGCCGCAAAATACGCTGATTTGTACCTCCAGAAAAGTGATGCAGACGACAAAGCAAAGCTAAGATATGTAAAATTAGCTTTCTCTATTAAAGATTATGAAGGTACTTTGAAGGTTTTGAACGAAATCAAAAATACTGTTAAAGACCCAATCAAATATCGTTTAGAAGGTTTCTCTTTGTTTGAGTTAGGCAAATGTGCTGAGGCAATCCCGATGATTCAGAAGTTCATCAACGAAGCCGAAAAAGACCGTATCTTACCGTTGGATTATGGTTATTTAGGACGCTCGTATTCTTGTATCAAAGACGATGCTAACAAGAAAGCCAACGATTCTCTCGGGATAGTTTACATGGAAAAAGCAATCGAACTGGGAGATACAACATACAACTACGCCGACGCAATCGCCGTAAATTATAAAAACAGCAAGCAGTGGGCAAAAGCCGCTGGTGTTTACCAAAAAGTTATTGATAAATCGAAAAAACCAAGCGGTACAGATTTCTTTAACTTGGCGTCTGCTTTATACAACGCTCGTGACTGGAAAGCGGCCGAAGCAGCTTATGCTAAAGTGTGTGAATCATACAAAGATACTTGGGCTCCGCCATATTTATCTCGTGCGAGAGCTGCCCAGTATGCCAACCAAAGCGACAGCGTTTATGTAGCAACGTTTGCGGCAGCACCATTGTACGAAGCGTATCTGTCGGTATTGAAAGATAAAGACAAAGAAACCGCAGCCGGTAAGAAGGGAGCAGCCGAAGCCCTTGGTTATCTGGGAACAAAAGCCCTTTTGATTGACAAGGATATTCCGAAAGCAACAAATCTCTTAAACGAAGCTTTGAAGTTTGACCCAGCTAACACAAACGTTCAGAAGGTTCTACAAAGCATAACTGGAGGAGCTACTCCGACATCCACCCCAGCACCAAACAACGGTAGTGGTGGCACGGGGGCGAATCCGAAGTAAGTTTGCTGAAAATAAATACGAAAAATGGTATGTCGGTCTGACATACCATTTTTTATTGCCCAATCTATTCTAATTCACCAAATAATTTAAGGCAAAAAGTGTAATTTCTAAAAATTGCTTTTATTTTTGCCCCACAACAACCAAAAGCTACTCATTGTATTGACGACTTACCGATAAATAGAAAATATGTTTAATCTTGTCATTTTTGGCCCTCCCGGTGCGGGAAAAGGTACGCAATCCGATAAAATTATTGCAAAATACAACTTGGCTCACTGCTCGACGGGCGATATGTTCAGAATGCACGTAAGTAATCAGACTGAACTGGGCAGAAAAGTAAAAGAAATCATGGATAGCGGCCAGCTTGTTCCTGATTCGATTACGATTGAGATGCTCGAAGACGCTGTTCAGCGAAACAAAGATGCGACAGGTTTTATCTACGATGGTTTTCCTCGGACAGTTCCGCAAGCCGAGGCCTTAGACAAATTCTTGGCAGATAAAGGACAACAGATTGATTTGGTTTTGCAATTGGATGTAACCGAAGAAGAAATCAAGCATCGTATTGCCGAAAGACAGAAGATTAGTGGTCGTGCAGACGATGATGCCTCGAAATTAATCAAAAGAATTGACGAATATTTTAATAAGACAATTCATGTTTTGCCGTACTACCAAAGCCAAGGAAAAGTGGTGAAAATTAACGGAATCGGCGAAATTGAAGCCATCTTCGGCATCATTTGTGCTGCAATTGATGCAAAAATATAGTTCAAAGTTCGAGGCTCAAAGTTCAAGGTTCGAGGTTTTTATCTTAACTTTGAGCTTTGAACGCAGAACATTGAACTAAAGAATGACATCAAATTTCATAGATTACGTAAAAATAAACCTCAAGTCGGGAAACGGTGGAGCAGGTTCGAGGCATTTCAGACGTGAAAAACACGTTGATAAAGGTGGCCCTGATGGTGGTGATGGCGGTAGAGGCGGGCATATAATTTTGAGAGGAAGTACCCAGCAATGGACACTCCTACACCTCAAATATAGAAAGCACATCAAAGCCGACCACGGAAACGCTGGCGAAGGCGGCAGACGTACCGGGGCTCAAGGCGAAGATGTAATTATCGAGGTGCCTCTCGGAACGATTGCCAAAGATGCCGAAACTGGCGAAAAACTATTAGAAATAACCGAAAACGGTCAGGAGGCTGTCGTTTTGTCGGGTGGTAGAGGCGGACTCGGGAATCATCACTTTAAGAGTTCGACCAAACAAGCTCCTGATTATGCTCAACCCGGCGAACCGGGACTCGAAAAATGGGTTATTTTAGAATTAAAATTACTGGCAGACGTCGGTCTCGTAGGATTCCCAAATGCTGGTAAATCTACCCTACTCTCAGTCATATCGGCAGCAAAACCCGAAATTGCCGATTATGCTTTTACAACCCTCGTACCCAATCTTGGCGTGGTCTCGTATCGAGATTACCAATCGTTTGTTGTTGCCGATATTCCCGGAATCATCGAAGGAGCATCGCAAGGCAAAGGTCTCGGTCTTCGATTTTTGAGACACATTGAGCGAAATTCAATTCTTTTGTTTTTGGTTTCGGCCAATGCAAAAGATGTGATGAAGGAATACAATACGCTTTTGAATGAGCTAAAACTTTATAACCCAGAATTGTTGGATAAAAAAAGGCTTTTGGCAGTCTCGAAGTGTGACTTGATAGACGATAAGGCTATTAAAAAAATTGAGAAAAAAATTCCTGCTGATTTACCGCACGTTTTCTTTTCGTCGATAGCAAACTTAGGTCTGCAAGAACTAAAAGACATGATTTGGGAGCATTTACACGATAAATAATATTGCAGGATATATATTTGGTTATTATTCATATCCTACGATTTAGGGTATGAATAACATCAATTTTATTAAATCCATTTCCAACTTTTTTCGCTAAATTAGAATCATTGTAAGGAAAAAAAGGTGGCTCAAAGCTACCGTAAGTGAACTGTAAGCTATTGTCATGAAGAAATTTTTATTCATCCCTTTGCTGTGGGTTGCACAATTGGCTTTGGCTCAAATCGAAATAACATTTCCGAGTGAAAGAACTGTTATCCAACGCAATAAAAACATTCAAGGCGGAAATAGTACCGAATGGACCGAAATTGTACGAAATCCAAATTTAGGATTTTTCAAAGGTTCGTTAAATGCACGAGGCGGCTGGTATCGACTTGAGGTCAGAGGCATTGCAAATGGTCAGGTTGTTACAAATTCTGCAATTAATAAAGTGGGTATCGGCGAGGTATTCTTGATTGCGGGTCAATCAAATGCCCAAGGCTACTACAATTCGGGGAATCCGTCGGCCAGCGACGACCGAGTAAATTGTATCACCAATTTTATTGCAAATGGCTCACCCACCGAGCCAGATTTTCCGGTATTTTCAAAAGTAAATTTCAATACGCATATCTCTCCGACTGGTAGCGGTTCTTGGTGTTGGGGCAAATTGGGCGATTTATTGGCCCAAAAACTCAATGTACCGATATTATTCATGAATGCGGGTTCGGAGGCCATGTCGGTTGTAGAATGGCGTTTGAGTGCCGATGGGGCAAGGGGGTATAATCCGTATGTCAATAATTACGCACCGCCGGGCTTTCCGTATCAGCCATTTAAGCAAGCACTCAATTATTATGTAAATCTGCTCGGAATCAGGGGGATTTTGTGGCTACAAGGCGAGACCGATACCTATTCGGGTACTTCGACCCAAATGTATCGAGAAAGTTTGCAATTTTTGATTGAGCGTTCGAGACAAAATAGTGGCGGCAAAAATATCTCTTGGGTGATTTCTCGCACCTCAAAAGACCAATACCGAGGCACTGCCCAGAGAGTCATTGATGGTCAAAATCAGGTTATTCAGCAAACGCCAAATACATTTGCGGGCCCCGAAACCGATAATATTGGCCCAAGAACCGACAATGTACACTTTTTTGGGCAAGGACTGATTGATTTGGCCGAGGCATGGAACCGAAGCCTCAACAATGCGTTTTTTGCAAATTCGATTCCGTATCAAGGAGCCGCTCCGCTCGAATTGGGTTCGAACTGTAATACATCAAGCACTAATCAGCCAATAAACCTTTCGATGCCAACGGGTTTTAGTTCTTATAAATGGAACAACGGAGAAGGCAATTTCCAGATTAGGGTCGGACAAGGTACATACCGAGGCTACGCCAAAGATGCCCAAGGTAATGTCTATTTTACACCGCAGATTTCGCTACCATCGCAACTCGTACCAGAAAGACCAACGATTTCGGCCAACCGCTCGACGACTCTTTGCCAAGGCGAAAGTGTGAGTTTAACTTCAAATTATAATTCTCGCAATTATTGGAATAACAACGAAGTCGGCAAAACGATAAATGTAAGCCAAAGCGGCACATTTCAGGTCAGTTATGTGAATCTCTACGGTTGTGTTGCTACTTCGAATGGAATAAATGTAAATGTAAATCCATTACCAGAAGCCAAAATAACTGCTGATGGCTCAACCGAATTTTGTTCGGATAAATCAGTGAGATTGACATCAAGTGGTAATAATAGTATTTGGAGTAATGGCCAAACCTCAAAAACGATTACGGTCAATAATTCGGGCGATTATAATGTTACGGTTACAAACGAATTTGGCTGTAGGCAAACTTCTTCGTCTATCAAAGTTACAGTTAGGCCCTCTCCTAACCCTCCGATGATTACCTCCGACCGCAATACAACTTTTTGCAATGGCGAAAGTGTTAGACTTACATCGAATGTAGATGTGAATGAGTGGAGTAGCGGCTCTAAAGATAGAACTATTACGGTGAATACATCGGGCGATTATTTTGTTACGACCACAAATGAATTTGGCTGTAAACGCCAGTCGAATATCACAAAAGTTGTGGTAAATCCATTGCCAGAGAAACCAATCGTAACAACAAATGGTGCAACTGTCTTTTGCTCGGATAAAAGCGTAACACTTACTTCAAATGTCGTAAATGGTAATCGTTGGAATAATGGCGTAAATAGCCGCACAATCTCGATAAACCAAAGCGGAGAGTATTTTACAACTGTTCTTAATGAGTTCGGATGTGCTAACTCGTCTATCCCGATTTCGATAAGGGTAAATCCGCAACCGCCTAAACCGAGTATTTTTGTTGATGGACAAACGACTATTTGTTCTGACCAAACTACTACCCTAACCACAACGCCAAATCAAGGATATTTGTGGAGCAACGGCGAAAAATCGCAGCGGATTCGGGTTAATCAAGAAGGTAATTACACCGCAAGGGTAATCGACCAAAATGGTTGTGAATCGCCTGCATCAAACCCAATTTATGTGACCGTACGAGCTGCACCCGAAAAACCAAGCATCGGCCAAACCGGTACTTATACGATAGAGGCTACGACGCCAGTTCCTTTGGGTGCGGTATATGAGTGGAATCTCGAAGGCAGAACTTTGCCGTATAATTCGCCAGTCATAAAAGCCCGTCAGGTTGGATTTTATTCGCTAAAGGTTATAAATACCTACACATTGCCAAATAATACAAAATTGACTTGTGCCTCGCCATTATCGAATACGTTGTCTTTTTATTATGACTTACAACAAAAAGGCATGGCTGTTTACCCAAATCCAACGCCACTCGGTAAGGTTTATATCGAAACTTTAGACGATTTTGAGAACGCCAAAGTGTTGATTTATACAACCAAAGGCGAAAAAGTCAGCGAAATTGATATTCCGAAATTCGACATTCGCAGAGAAGTTGATTTGACAAATTTCATGAAAGGAGAATACCTCATAGCCGTGAAAGCTCGCAACTATGAGGCAGTCAAAAAGATTTTGGTTGAATGATTAACCTATACACCAATCAACTGCGGTAAAAAAACGGTCAATTTTGTATAAAGACCCAAATCTGATTTTTTGTTTTATATCATTAATGTAGTTTTCTCTTTCATTACGAACAACACCATGATTTAGAAATAACACCTCATCAATCATTCTCTTTATTTCTATTTTCAAATTTTCGTCCTCTATATCTGTATTAGGGATGAATCTATGAGTTGATTCATCATAATCAAAGTATTTATGAGGTGAATAATCCGGTAAATCTGGTTTTAGAAAATTAGCAACAGGCTTATTACTTTTTAAACTATTTACTGTGGAATGAATCATAAAGAAGTTGTCCCATAACCAATAATGATTTTCTTTTAAATCAGGGTTAAAGTGTTCTAATTCTCCTAAATGGTCTGTTCGTTGAAAAGCAGCTTCGTCAGGTATTTTGTATTCGCCATCAACCCAATTTGATTCATCATAAAGGCTTGAGATACATATAAACATTTCGGTATAAGCACAAACTCCTTTTTGACATCTATACAAATCCATCACAACATCATCATAATAAGTTCTGGATTCGGGGTGTTTTTTCTTCTTTAATTCTAAGTTATCAACCCAAGCCTTATATTTTGTAGATAAGATTTTATCGTAGTTTTTATCAATTTGCTGCATGGCTTAATCCCATTTAGAAAGTGCTTTAGATAAAGTTTCTATTCTTTTTATTAACTCTATTGCATCTGGGGTATTTTCTTCGCCTTTCTTGGTCAATTTTCTATATTTTACATTTAGCGTAGCCAATTCATCCAACTTATCTTTTCGAGCGGGAGAACCATCATTTTCTAAATCAAAAACTCTTTGTAGAATGTCATCCCATCTCATAAACTTCGGATTCCACTTGTAGTTATCAACATGGTTTTCTCCTTCATAATAAACCTCTCTATAAATCTTGCCTTTGTCATTAAACTTCAATTCGACGATTTCCCAAGGCTCAAAACTTGATGCAATAATCGGCGAATGGGTAGAATAGAAAAATTGACAGTCAGTAGTAAGCGATGTGTAATAATCTACAATCGTACGTTGTAGGTCTGGGTATAGTGAGCGTTCGGGTTCATCAAAAAGAATAACGGTATGTTTGGGTTTTAGTAAATATAATGGCAAAGCACTCAAAATAACTTGTTTTGTGCCAGTACTCCACAAACCGTGCGGTATTTCATTGCCGTTATAATCTTCAATTTTTATAAAACCAATATCATCTTTTGTATTAAAGTCAAATTCTGTCTTTACTCTTAGTTTGTATTTCGCTAAAAGGGCATCTAAACAATTATCGGCTACATCTTTAACAGGGTTAAATTCTTTCTTTTTCCAATCTTCTAATTTTTTTACAGCTTCTTGGATAATATTTAAATCGCTTGATGATTTCTCGACAATTTTAGAAATATCCTGACGTATTTTTAACTCTTGCTCTTGATATGCTTGAATTTTCTCTAATATTATATTCCAAATTGTAGAAACTTTTTCTTTACTAAAGTCAATAATTACTTTGTTTTCCAAAGTATTACTTATCTCAGAAGATTCTAAATCAAAATTGAGGTTTGCAGGGAAATAAATCAATTTTGAAGCTTTATCATTAATCCAAAATAAATATTCGCTAAATATTTTGTCTAAAATTGTATCTGATATTAAACTATTGGTTATTATATTTTCATTTGTATTTACGAATAACTTAGTAGTATTTTTATGATTTTCTCCGAATAAAATTGAAATTTCAATTTTATTCATAAATATGCTATTAGAACTTTTATTTAGTAAATTACTGTAATATCCATATAAATAGAACGGTATCAACTCCAATAGTGTAGTTTTCCCAGTTCCACTTTGCCCAATAAAGCAAACTTTATTTAATGGCTGCCCTTCTTTTTCATGCCCTTTGGGATAGGTCAAATCAAGAGTAAAGTCTTTAAATTGATGAAAATCTTTTATTTCTATTTTTGAAATCTTCATTGGGTGTATGAGTCTGTGATATTTCACAAACTTAAAAAAACTAACACAAACCTTTTACATTAAGTAGTAAAAATATACAAATAAGCCTCTACTCATTAATAACAATCCTCGGTCTATTTTGATAACCATTTGCTGGTAAAGCCGGAGCGATTACCTCAAAAGGCGTTTTGGCAGGTGGGAAATTCCGAATCAAATCCGAAAGATTTACATTTATCGTTTGCCCCTCCGAAAACTGCTCAGTGTGGTTATCAATCCAAGTTTTAAACTCACCCAGTGCGTTGAGCGAATTGTTGTAATATTGCGTATTTCTATCAGCCACAAAGATTACGGCTCCAGCTTTATTCAAAAATGCACTTCTTGAGTATTCGAGCATTTTTTGTTTTACCGTATTGGGGTCGGTGATTCCGCCTTGGTTTACAACATCCGATTCGTTGATTTCGGATTGAATCTCACCCGTAAAATTCGACCTAATGATGTCGGCATCCCAAGTTTTTGTACCATTAAATTCGGTATTTGTAAAGGCCGTTTTCAATACATAGGCATAAGTACTAATATCTGGTACGTTCAGTGTCTTGCGAGCAACGCTCAATTGGTCAGTATTTGAACCTGCGTCAAAACAAAACTTAATGTTGTCATTTTTGGTTTTTACAACACTTTTACATTCTATCAAAAACGATTTGAGTTGTTTATAATTAAACTTGTACCAGTCTTCAAACAAAGCCGAGTTATACATTCCCCTCACATTTGAATTTGTCATATTATCCAAAATCGAGACATTTACCTTGGGCGGCTGGATTTGGTCGGGGTTTGTATAATTGGTATTGTGTGCTGCATTTACGGCTGCCAAATTGGGGTATTTTTCGGTTACTAACCAGTTTCTAAACTGCGACACATTAGCTGGGGTGTAATCATATTCGCACGGTCTGGAAGGTATAAAACCAGAGCCATTCCAAGAGTTTTCGTAATTAAAGCCTGTCTCGAATTGTGCCGATGTTACGACAGAAACCCAGTAGAGCTTTTCTTGCAAAACAGGATAATATCGGTCTAATGCCTTCTGAACAAAACCTTTCATTTTGGACTTGGCTGTTGTAGAGGCAAACGAGCCATGACCCGAACCATAAGCAACACGTGCGGGGTTTCCGAATTGGTCTTGGGCGATTTCGCTAAATAAATCAAAAAGTGCGTTATTGAATGTTGTATAAACCTGCTGATTGGGTCGTGTTTCGTCTCGGTCTTGAAAATAATATCGGGTATCGTCATAATCTACCGCAATTCTAAAAACCACGTGGTCGTAGATATTGCTGGCGTGTTTGATTATTTTATCGTACAACGCCCAGTATTTATTAAGCGAGTCTGGATTGGTTTCATTAAATTGAGAAAGCGATTTATAGACCTCTTCGAGCCGTAGCGTCATCTCAAACAAATTTGCTCCTTTATTGGCAAACTCGGTCATCTCTAAAATTGTCTGGTCGGCATTGCCATTATTGATAAATAATTTCTGATAACCTAATTTGAAATCAGGAACTGTAACCGGAGCAATTGCTTTGTATCCGCCAATTTTGGCACTAAAAACTACGCTATCGGCTGTTTCAAAACCCGGAGTCAGTGGTATTTTTTTCCCAGAATTATAAATTACGTTTGATTTATCCGAAAAAAAAGAAGAGATTCCGCAAATACTGGGCTTATATTTTTTACCCCTATTTGTAATCAACGATAAATAGACTGGCGAATCTACTACCGCTGCTAAAGAGCAAGTATTCACCAGTTTAATATTTGTTTTTTTGGTGAATTCAAGAATGAAATGCAACACTAAGCTGCATATTTTTTATAATATTGCACGGGTGATAGGAAATCAAGGTCTTTTCTGGGTCTGTGATTTAAGTTAAATTGGATTGATTTTATAAATTTTTCATCAAGTTCTTTGATGTTTTGGGATTTTGGTATGAACTGTCGAATAAGCCCATTGGTGTTTTCGTTGAGTCCTCTTTCCCATGGAGAATAAGGATTAGCGAAGAAAACTTCAGTTTTCAGAGCCTTAGCTATTTTCTGATGATTAGTAAATTCTCTGCCATTATCAAACGTAATTGAATGAACTGGCATTTTAGATTTTTTCAAGGTTTCAATAACGACTTTTTCAACGTGGTCGGCCTGTAAAGAATCTAATTTTGCTATCAATTCATATTTACTTTTGCGTTCGGTCAGGGTCAATATTGCTCCCTGATGCCTCGCTCCAATAATGGTATCACCTTCCCAGTCACCAAAGCGTTCCTTAGCTTGAACACACTCAGGACGCTTCTCGATACCCACTCTGTTAGGTATTTTGCCCCGTTTGTCTGTCTTACTGAGCCGTTTTCGCCTTTTTTTGTGAGAACATCTCAGGTGTTTATAAAGTGTACCACCATCTACTTTTTCAGCATAAATATACTCATAAACAGCTTCATGACTAATTAGTCTGTTGCCTTCTTGGTCTTTAAGGGTATTGGCTATCTGCTCAGGAGAGCGTTTTCGCTTTAAATTACTCTTGATAGATTTTAGCAATTCTCCCTTGATTTTATAACTACCTTTATGACGACGATTACGATACTTTTTCATCGCTGTCTGAGCGATATATCTACCATTTTCGTTCTTATTGCGACTTAATTCTCGGCTGATGACACTTCGGCTTTTTCCGATTCGTTCAGCTATTGCAGCCTGAGATATACCCTCCCCATTTTGCCAAAGCAATTGAATTGAGTATCTTTGTTCTAAGGTTAAATGTGACATATACTTTTAAGTTTGGCGACCCAAAAGTAGTCCTTTTTCCCTAAGAACGGCTGATTCTTTTTCAGTCGTTCTTAATTTATATCTTGTTGCATTTCAATATTGAATCTAAGTTTCCTAAATACCAATTGCTGAGAGCAGAATTATGTTTTGGCACAAAATAATCAGTACCATTGAGAGTCAATTGATTATTTGTAAATTTAATTTGTTGGGCGATATTTGTTGCATCAGTAACACTCGTAGCCAGATTATTCTGAGGCGTTAGGATAATTGCCGAATCCGAAAGCCAACCCGAGAAGTAGTTATTTGCACCAAAAACTCCCGTATTCTCAAAACTTATTTTCTCAATATTTCTTTCGTGCGGCTTCTGCTTGCTGTGTGAAATAGAGATAGCATGGGTTTTACAAAAGAACCCGATTGTAGATAGAATAATGAAAAACTTAGTTATCACATCTTAATATTTAGACAATTAAAGTTAAATGTAATATTATCTTTGATGCTCCAAAAATTTATTTTATGGTCTGATAAACCCAAATTAGGCATCCATTGCTGGCTGTTGAGAGGATTACTTCAAGATTTCTATTGATTGCGATATTACTCTACTTATATTTTTTAATCTTATATTTGTCGCCTTAGAATTCATCGTACCCAAAAAAACTCCAATGATT
This sequence comes from Spirosomataceae bacterium, assembly GCA_025455785.1. Taxonomy (GTDB): domain Bacteria; phylum Bacteroidota; class Bacteroidia; order Cytophagales; family Spirosomataceae; genus JALOLV01. Next base: position 26,674 of record JALOLV010000017.1, read on the forward strand.
GGTTTGCTAAAAAATGCCTATACCAGATTTATTTCCCTGCCATACTGGTGGTTGATTTTTGGTATTTTTCTATTTATCTGGACAATCCAAGTAAATCCGCCATTAAATAGATTAGAAATCCAAAATGGTTTATGGGGTGTTCAAATTTTACAATCACAGAATTTTTCAGACAACGATTTTTTAGAAAATATCATGTACGGCTACAACCGTGCGTTACGGTTGGCATTTCCGGCACTGCTCAGGTTATTGCACATATCGCAGCCTCGACAAGCGTTTATCCTCCAGCTCTTCATCGGGCTACTTTTTCAGATAATTCTTGTAAAATCCTGCTTAAAAGCCAGTCAAAACAACATTAGAGGTACAATCCTTTTCACTTTTGCTTGCACATACTACTATTTTAGCAATACTGCCGCCGGCGATACCTTTGGGCATGGCGATGCTTTAGCCTTTTTGTTTATTTTAGGATGTATCGCCACCGAGTCGCCAATATTGGTCGGTTTATGTCTGTTTGGGGCATATTTTGCCAACGAACGCACCTTTACACTGTCACTGCCGAGTGTAGTTATTTGGTGGCTTTGGGATAAACAACTGTTTTCGCACAAAAAAATCTTGTTTTTGTCGATACCCCTCTCAATAATTATTTATGCAGTTTGTCGATTTTTACTACTACGACAGCCCCATTTCGATATTCAACTCCCAAATGATATAGGTTTTTTCTACCTCAAAAAAGACCATTCATTTTTCAACAATTACATGTTTGCATTTGGCAGTCTGTGGGTGCTGTTTTTTTATTGGCTATTCAAAAAAAGGCAGTTGCCTGTCCTTATCGGTTTGGTTTTGTTTGCTACTATCAGTGCATTCATAGTGGCCGACCAAATCAGGGGTTTATCATTTACATTTCCGTTATTCATTATTGCGTTTAGAGAGATACACAAAATTGAAAATACCGAAAAAATCAATTCTATTTTGCTTTGGGTTGCATTAATAGCCATTATTTTACCCAACTTTAATTACTATGGCGAATACGGCTTCAAACCCACACTTGTGTACTTATTTGTAGAGAGGGTACTCATCGACCCTATCGAGTATATTCTCCAGATACTACAAAAAGCTCGTGCATAGATGTTGATTTTTGCGATTTATTTGTAATTTTGCTCATTAGTAATTGTATCGAACCAAAGAAAACTGAATGATAAAAAAACTACAAAATAACAGTTTTGTAAAGGTATCGGCTTGTGCCTTTGCTTGTTTGCCTGTCATTTTTTTATTCTATCTACTTAATCTCTTTGGTTTAAATTTTCCGTATGGATGGGATGATTTCTTGGTAATGAATGTCATCCTTGACTTTGAGAACGCCTCTTCTTTTTTTGATAAAATCAAGATAATGTTTAGCCCGCACAATGAGCATAATATTGCTTATGTACATTTTATTACGTGGTTAATCTACAAAGTTGGCGGGTCTATCAACTTCCGCACCATGATGTTTATCGGCAATCTGGGCTTGGTTATTTGGGCTTTGCATCATATTTATGTGATTTATCAAAAAGAGAAAAAACTCTGGTGGGCATTGCCAGTCACTTTTTTGATTTTTCAGGTTCAGTTAGAAGCAAATTTCTACTGGGGGATGAGTTCGCTACAAAACCACAGTGTTTTGGCGTGGGTTAGTTTGGCCATTTACTTTTCGGCCATTGCCGAGAAACGCTCAACCTATTTTGGCTTCTTGTTTTTTGGACTCTTGGCGACATTCACAAGTGCGGGCGGAATGCCCTCACTTATGGTTGGTATCATCATTTTGATTTATAGAAGGCATTATAAATGGGCAATCGGGGCTACTTCGGTACTTGTGCCGTGTATTTTATTGTATCAATACAACTACAAACAATATTTTGCCTCTGAAAGCTTTGCGGGTAATGCACTTTTGCACCCATTGGGTCAATTTTTATCCATTTTTATTGTTTTCGGTGATATTGTCGATTTACGTCAGTATGTAAGTGTTCGAGATATTGTCTTCGGTTTCATCATTTTCACATGGGCTGTTTATGGATTAATTCTATTGATTTTACCGCAAAATTGGTATCAAAAACTGATTAAAAACCCATTTTTAGGGTTTATTCTAAAACCATACGATTCGATTCAGAAAGATAAAAAGCTAAATCTATTTTATGCCGGATGCCTGTGCTTCGTGATAATGACAACTCTTCTGATTGCCGTTCGTAGGTTTTATATGCACAACTGGATAGATGCCGTTTTGGGTATTCCGCTTTTGAGTGCTCGCTATCATTTTCATAGTATAATGGCGGTTCTGTCGATATATGGGTTGTTTATTGGATGTTTTAGACAGCGTTCAAAAATCATTTTCTCATCTTTGTTTTTAGGATTGGGCTTTTTTACCAATATTTTTAGTTTTTTTCATCTGACTAACAATATTTATACGCACCACCAAATGCTCAGAGCCGATTATACAAATATCACCAAAAATGATTTTTCGATAATGGGTTATGGTAAAAATTGGTTTTATCCTGCCGCACAAAAATCCCTCAACCGTGCCAAGACACAAAAAATCTATGATGTAGCCACTCCGATAAAAAACCTTAATACCCCTATCGAGAAAAACGGCTCGATGTTTGGTATTAGTAGCATTACATATAGTGGTAGTGAGTTAGCTATTACGAGCGATTCGCTAAATCTAAACTTTTGGAATCCCGATAAAACACTGTTTGTCGAAATATACACACCAACTCAAGCTGTTCGCTTTCCTGTTACGCCGAACCTAAATTCTAAAAAAAATATAATATTAGGTAGAATCTATCGAAGTGGTTTTACTGTAATTATTCCAAAATACCTGCTTGATACCCAACAAACTTATAAAATTCGAGTTTTAGATTATAGTGTCTCTAAGCCTTGTTTTTATAACACAAGTGCCGAATTTAATATCGAAAAACAATATTTCTCAACAAACTACCACAACCATTAAATAAATAAAAGGTCTGATATTGTATGTTAGACATTTCTTAGATTTATTTTTGTAGGTTGCCTAATTGCCGTGAAACATGAAAATTTCTCTACTAACATTACTATCGTTTATTTTGAGTGTCAATTGGACTTTGGGGCAAATCAGGGTAAGTTTCCCAATTAGTCGAATCGTATTCCAAAGAAACCAAAACAACCGAGCTAATTTTAGTATCGCGGGTACTTACTATCAGTCTCTCGACCGTATTGAGGCAAGGGTCGTTCCGGTCGAACCCGGTCAAGGAATCGAAACCCCTTGGTACACTATTGCGTCTCCAAACGATAATTATTTCAGAAACGGTGTCTTTCAAGGAAACTTCGAAGCGGTCGGTGGCTGGTATCATCTCGAAGTAAGAGGTTGGAGTGGCGGCAACATTGTCGTTACCGACAGAGTCGAAAGGGTTGGGGTTGGCGAGGTTTTCTTAGTGGCGGGTCAATCAAATGCCGAAGGTAGCACTACCTACCCGGGTGCTACCCGTGGGGCCAACGATGATAGAGTATCAACAATCCCGTTTCGCCGCTTTGAAGGCGGAAACCTCGTCATGAATGAGGACAACATGCCATTCTTTTTTCAGAAATTAGATAACGACAAAGAGATTGGGCCATACAACCCCGTTCCGTGGGTTTGGGCAAGGCTTGGCGATATGCTGACCCGCCGCCTCAATGTACCCGTACTTTTTTATGGTTGTGCGATTGGCGGCTTAGAGATTGATGGATGGAAAAGGTCGGCACAGGGCGAAGACCTCCGAAACAGCAGGGGTACATTTGTAAAATTTGCGGGTAGCCCGTATAAAGTAATGCAGCTCGCCTTACAACACTACGCATCTCGAACAGGGCTACGTGGGATTCTCTGGCACCAAGGCGAATCCGACCGAAATAACTCAGCTTTAATCTACGCCGACGCACTCAGAACAGTTATCAATAAATCAAGAAACGATTTTCAGCATAATATTTCATGGATGGTTGCTCGTGTAGCTATTCCCGAAGGACAGAATCAGGTAATTAACGGTATGTCAAATGTTTTTGGAGGCCCAAATACCGATGTTATCCCTGAGGTGCCACTCACTAATGCCTTCCGATTTGATGGGCATTTTGCCAATGCCGGAATTGATTGGGCAGCCGAATTGTGGAATGCTTCGCTCGACGATAGCTATTTCAGAAACTCACAACCCAAAGAGCCAAGGCATTTGATTCCTATTGTTGCCAATTGCAATCCAGACAAAGGACGAAACCAGTTAATATTAGAACCTGCAAGCAATTATGCCCAATATCGCTGGAGCAACGGACAAGGCAATAAAGTTACTGAGGTCGGGCCGGGCTTATATGGTATCAGGGTAAAAGATGCTTCTGGATTCCCGTATTTTTCGCAGGAGATAGATTTTAAAGAAGAAATAGTCGTATCAAGACCATCTATTTCAAATATTGGTTCAGATAATTTTTGTGAGGGATTAACCACAAAATTGAGAGAGAATTTGGGTCAAAACGTAGATTGGAACAACGGAGCTTTTGGCTCTGTGATAGATGTAAGTGGTGGAGAATACTTCGCTATAAAATCGAACACATTTGGTTGTCGTGCCGAATCTAATCGTGTCAGAATCAATACCAAACCCAAACCAACTGCCAGAATTAATATTACCGGTAATACTACTTTTTGTAGAGGCGATAGTGTCGTATTGACAGCCCAGCAAGCATTAAAATATAGCTGGAGTAATGGTAGCAGAAACCCTACGATAACCATCAAAAATAGTGGTAATTATGAGCTAACCGTCGAAAACCAAGAAGGTTGTATTGATAAACGGTCTGTTACGATAAAAGTAAATGAATTGCCACAAGTACGGATTAGCCCCAACGGCGTAGTCAGAACCTGCCCCGAAAACCCTATTGTGCTTGAGTCAAATCAGCCGAATCTTCAAAATATTTGGAGCAACGGAGCTTCATCGGCACGGATTACCCCTACTCAAAACGGTAATTATTCGCTTCGAGTAAGAGACTCTAATGGATGTTTATCGGTGCCCGATACTGCCAAATTTCAGTTTTTTACTTCGCCAGTTGCCAATATCATTACCGAAGGTGGCGTAAATGCCATTTGTGAAGGCAAAAGTCTTGAATTGTACTCAAAAGATGACTTTGTGATTTATGAATGGAGCAATCTTTCAAACCAAAAAAGGACTTCGGTCAATCGACAAGGTACTTACTCACTTCGAGTAAGAGACGGCAACGGCTGTTTGTCTCAAACATCACGTGTAGATATTGTAGTGCGAGCAAATCCTAAAGTTCCGGTGATTGAACAAAAAGGAATTTATCAATTAGAAGCCATTACTACCGATTCTCCGGCCAAATTTGAGTGGCGTCTCGAAGACAAAGCTATCGAAAACAATAATCAGGCATTTGTTAAAGCCGTCAAATCAGCTTTTTATAGTGTTCGGGCGGGTTTTACCTATCCAATCGGCAATCAGACCCTCACCTGTTTTTCCAATTATTCGCCACCGTACAGCTTTGTACTTGACCCAAGTTTAGGCTTGATTCTGTATCCTAATCCTACAAGCGATGGTATCATCAATGTTGAAGTAAAAGAAGACTTAAAGAACGTCTCGGTCGAGTTATACAATCGCTACGGAGTGAGGGTGATGAGTGCCAAACTCCCTGACCTAACCCAAAAGCGATTCCTCGACTTACGTGAATTACCTAAAGACTATTACATCCTAAAGATTTTTAATGACGGTTTTTATGTCCAAGAACGTCGAATCATTCTTGATTACTAAGGGTTGAATACATTTCAACCCTTTTTTATTTTGTTTTCAAAGAATAGGGTAGTAATTTTGAAGCAGAAAAAACCGTGATTTAGCAGGAATCAATATTTATCCAATCGACGATTCCGACAAAATCACTATAAATCCTGAGTTCTGTTTTATGAAACAATATCTTCCGTCAGATTTTTTGCCTATTTTAGTACAATTGGGTGCTGCTTTAGGCTTTATCGTGATTACAATGATTGTAACTCACTTGATTGGTCCAAGAAGAAGTAGTAAGAAAAAAGACGACCCATTTGAGTGTGGTATTGAGGTGCAGGGTGATGCTCGGACACCTATTTCTATCAAATATTTCTTGATAGCCATTCTTTTCGTACTTTTCGATGTAGAAATCATCTTTATGTATCCGTGGGCTGTAAACTTTATGAAATTGGGCTGGTTCGGATTCATCGAAATGATTGTCTTCGTAACACTTTTGATGTCAGGTTTCTATTACATCGTTCGTAAGGGAGTACTGACTTGGGAGCGTGACTAGGATTATTGATAATTTCAATCATTGGTACAAACAATTTAACTAATCATTATGTTTCAATTTTAGGTTTAACCTTTACATTGAACATTGAATAACGAACTTTGAACTATAAATATATGAGTTCAGTAAAAATGGTAAACGCACCCGATGGTCTTGAAGGTGCGGGCTTTTTCGCCACTTCACTAGATAAAGTTGTAGGTCTTGCACGCAGCCACTCGTTATGGCCATTGCCGTTTGCAACTTCTTGTTGCGGAATCGAGTTTATGGCAACAATGGGTTCGCACTATGATATTTCGCGTTTTGGTTCTGAGCGTCCGAGCTTCTCACCTCGCCAAGCCGACTTGTTGATGGTAATGGGGACAATCGCCAAGAAGATGGCCCCTGTCGTAAAACAAGTGTACTTACAAATGGCCGAGCCTCGTTGGGTAATCGCCGTAGGTGCTTGTGCTTCGAGTGGTGGTATTTTCGATACTTATTCTGTTCTACAAGGTATCGACCGTGTGATTCCGGTTGATGTCTATGTCCCGGGCTGCCCTCCTCGCCCCGAACAAATAATCGAAGGGCTGATGCAGATTCAAGAATTGGCTCGTAACGAATCACTCAGAAGACGTAATTCGGAGCAATATCAGCAACTCTTAGAATCTTATCAGATACAATAGATAATTAGTGAATGAGCGTTTTGTCGAATTATCAGACCCTCTCATTCACAATTCACTCATTTACGATTAAAGATTATGACTAATCAGCAAATTGCAGAGGATTTGATAACCGAGTTTGGCAATAAAGTGAGTGGTTTTGAAGAACCTTATGGGCTTCTCACCCTAACCACTACTCGCGAGAATATCCTTCCTTTGCTTGAGTATTTGAATAAACACGAAACACTCAAAATTAAGTTTTTGACCGATATTTGTGGCATTCATTTACCCGAGAATACTGGTGCCGAATTTGGTGTAATATATCACGTGCATGGTCTCGAAACAAATATCCGAATCAGAATCAAAGTATTTCTTTCGCAAGACGATGTGCATATTCCGACTGCTACGAACCTTTACTCGTCGGCAAACTGGATGGAGCGTGAAACATACGATTTCTACGGAATCATTTTTGATGGGCATCCAAACTTGAAGAGAATCCTTAACATCGAAGAAATGGATTATTTCCCGATGCGTAAGGAGTACCCGCTCGAAGATGCTACCCGTGAAGACAAAATTGACGCCTTGTTCGGAAGATAAAATTCAATTAACAATTAACAATGAGCAATTAACAATGTACAATTAATAATTACCACGCTCAAAGTTGGATGATAATTAGAAATTGGCAATTGATAATTGATAATTGACATGGAAGATTTACTAATACCAAAAACGACCTCCGATGCGTTGGCACTCAACCGCCCCATCGTAGAAGATAGAGAACTAACAACCCTAAACTTAGGGCCAACCCACCCTGCTACGCACGGCATTTTTCAGAATGTCTTGAAGATGGATGGTGAAAAAATCGTGTCTGGAGAGCAAACAATCGGATATATCCACCGTGCATTTGAGAAAATCGCCGAACGCCGACCGCTTTATCAGATTACTACCCTCACCGACCGCATGAACTATTGTTCGTCGCCCATTAATAACATGGGCTGGCACATGACGGTCGAGAAGCTACTCGGTGTCGAAGTTCCGAAAAGAGCTCAATACATCCGTGTTATTATGATGGAGTTGGCTCGTATTGCCGACCACATCATTTGTAATTCTATCTTAGGTGTAGATACGGGTGCGTATTCGGGCTTCTTGTACGTTTTTCAAGAGCGTGAAAAAATCTATGAAATCTACGAAGAAATTTGTGGAGCTCGTCTGACAACCAACATGGGTCGTATCGGTGGTATGGAGCGTGACCTGTCGCCAACGGCTATCAAAAAGATTAAACAATTAGTTTATAAAGATTTACCAAAATCTCTTTCGGAGTTTGAAAAACTATTCAATCGCAACCGTATTTTTATGGATAGGGTACGTGATGTAGGCCCAATCACAGCCGAAAGAGCCTTGAATTATGGATTCACGGGCCCCAACCTCCGTGCGGCAGGTGTAGATTATGATGTACGTGTGATGGAGCCGTATTCGTCTTATCAAGATTTTGAGTTTGATATTCCAGTAGGACACAACGGCGATACTTACGACCGATTTATGGTTCGTAATGCCGAAATGTGGGAAAGTATCAAAATCATCCGTCAAGCAATCGAAAACCTACCCGAAGGGGAAGGTGGTAACGGAGAACTTGGATTTTATTTAATCAGCGATGGCGGACGAGCTCCGTATCGTTTACATTTCCGTCGTCCTTCGTTTATTTATTATCAAGCATATCCCGAGATGTGTAAAGGTACAATGCTATCAGATGCTATTGTAATTATGAGTAGCTTGAATGTAATTGCGGGTGAATTAGATGCTTAGTTCTGTTACTTTTTAAATAGAAAAGGGGGTACTTGTGAAAGTAGATTGGGAAGACGTAGTAAGCACTTCACATTTAGATGCCATCAATCAAGTAAAACAGCTAATTGCAGAGCATGATTATGAAGAGGCAGTGGCTGGTCTGAATGAGTTATATGAGAATATGACAAACTCAGAGAAAA
>JALOLV010000239.1 GCA_025455785.1 Spirosomataceae bacterium
GTAAACTTGAGTAACTCAATCGCTGGTCGTATGGCAGGGGTTGTGGCTGTAAACCGTAGTGGTGAGCCGGGGGCTGATGGTTCGGCAATCCGTATTCGTGGCTCAAATACACTAAATAATGGTGATGCCCTCATTGTAGTAGATGGTATCCCGAACCGTGCGGGTGGTCTCGACCGTATCAATCCAAACGACATCGAAAGTGTATCAGTTTTGAAAGATGCTTCGGCTGCAATTTACGGTTCTCGTGCAGCCAACGGTGTAATCTTGATAACCACGAAGCGTGGTAAATCTGGTAAACCACAAGTGTCGTATTCGGCAAATCAAGGTTTTTCGCAGCCGACGGTAATCCCTAAATTGGCTAATGCGGCTCAGTACGTGAGTATGCTCAATGACCTTGATATTTATGGACTCCCAGTAAGCGAATGGGCTGCTGCCAATGCTGCTTATAAATCGACGGGTTCTTATACTCGTCCGAATGGCACCATCAGAAAGGCTCCATTCTCACCGACAGATATTCAAAAATACGCCGATGGCTCAGACCCATGGTTGTACCCGAATACGGATTGGTATAAAGCTACTCTGAAGCCTTGGTCGCCGCAAACTCAACATAATTTGCAGGTTTCGGGCGGAACTGAAAACGTCAAATACTTAGCATCAATTGGTTATCAAAATCAAGATGGCTACTACAAAAACTCAGCAACGGCTTATCAGCAATACGACATTCGTCTGAATTTAGATGCAAAAATTAATAAATACATCAATTTGAATGTGGGCCTTTTGGGGCGTGAAGAAGCACGTAATTATCCTACTCGTTCGGCTGCGGCAATTTTTAGAATGCAAATGCGTGGAAAACCACAGCAGCAAGCCTATTGGCCGAATGGTTTGCCGGGTCCTGACATCGAAAACGGCGAAAACCCAGTTGTAATCACGACAGATTTATCGGGATACGACCGCCAAAAACAAGATTATTTCCAGACAAACGGAGCTTTAGATATTCAAATTCCTTGGGTAAAAGGTCTGAAATTTACCGGAACAGCTGCAATTGATAAAAGAATTGGAAGTAGAAAACTATGGCAAATTCCGTGGACGCTTTATCAGCAAGGTTCAGGCTTTGAAGCCGACGGCACTCCTAAATTGGTGGCAAGTAAGCGTGGGCCGGCCGAACCAAACCTAAACCAATCTTATGATGACCAATTGAATATCTTATTGGGTGGGGTTGCTACTTATGAGCGTACATTCGGGGCTCATGGGCTTACAATCTTAGCAGGAACAAACAGAGAGACTATCGAAGGAAATAACTTGAATGCCTTCCGTAGGTATTTTATTTCGCCGGCTCTCGACCAAATGTTTGCTGGTGGAGACTTGGAACGTAACAACGGTGGTGGTGGTTTTGAAACCGCTCGTATCAACTACTTTGGTCGTGTAGCGTATAATCTCAAAGAAAAATATTTAGTTGAATTTTTGTGGAGATACGACGGCTCTGACCGTTTCCCGAAGGCAACCCGATATGGTTTCTTCCCGGGTGTGATGGCAGGTTGGGTAATGTCTGAAGAATCATTTATGAAGCCTATTTCATTTATTAATTTCTTGAAATTGAGAGGTTCGTGGGGACAACTCGGAAACGACCAAGTAAACCTTCCTAACTCTACAACGCCTGCCACGTATCAGTATCTGTCAACTTATGGCTTCCGGAGTTATATTTTGGGAGACGCCGAGCAAAAAACATTGTTTGAGACTCGTCTTCCAAACGAAAACATCACTTGGGAGGTCGCCTCAAACTCAAACATCGGTTTAGAAGGACAATTATTCAATAGCCGAATCAGCTTTGAATTTGATTATTTCTACAATAAGCGTTCTAAAATCCTTTGGTTCAAAAACGCCTCTGTTCCACAATCGACTGGTATCTCTCTCCCTGCACAAAACATCGGAGAAGTTTCAAACCGTGGTTTTGACTTTAACATTGGATACCGTGGACAATCGGGCGATTTCAAATACAATATCAGTGTAAACGGTGGTTATGCCAAAAACAGAATTGACTTCTGGGATGAAGCACCGGGTGCTCCAGAATGGCAACGCACTACTGGCCGTCCGATGAATACATTCATGGCTTACTTGTACGATGGCGTATTCAAAGACCAAGCAGCCATTGATGCTCGTGGAATCGACTATTCGGCAATTGTAAAAGAACTTCGCCCCGGCGATATGAAATACAAAGATTACAACGGAGATGGTAAAATTACGCCAGACGACATGGTAAGAACCGACAACACTACGCTTCCGTTGTTCCAAGGTGGTATCAATTTGGGTGGTCAGTACAAAAACTTTGATTTGACAGTCTTGATTCAGGGTGCTGCTGGTGCAAAACAATACGTGAGTGCCGGCGAAATGGGTAATATCGGTAACTATTTGCTCGATATTTACGAAAACCGTTGGACAATCGACAACCCGAGCGATGTACACCCTCGAATCGCTAACCGTTCGGACCAATATTATTCAAACAACAACACCTATTGGTTAAGAAGCACCGACTACATTCGTCTGAAAAACTTCGAGTTAGGCTATACAATTCCAGAAACCCTCGGTAGGAAAATTGGCTTTAGCAGCATGAGAATCTACGCAAGTGGTATCAACTTGTTTACGATTGATAAATTGAAGGTATTTGACCCAGAGACAGCAAGTACAACTGGTCAGTACTATCCTCAAGCAAGAGTTTTGAACTTAGGGTTAAACGTTAAATTTTAATAATTAGAAAAATGAAAGTGTATAAAAAAATAGTTTTGTCGTTGGTTACAGCTTCATTTTTTGTGATTAGTTGTAATGATGACTTTGTAGATACCAAACCCCTTGACCAATTATCGGAGAGTGTAGTTTGGACTGACGCCTCCTTGGCCGAAGCATTTGTAAGTGAGTTATATGGCGGTTTAGGAAATGGTGGTTTTGATGAGCAAATGCTCGCATCATTGACCGACGAAACCATCTTTACTCACCCCGGAAGAAATATTACAACCCATACCGAAGGACGTATTAACCCTGCCGACCCGGGCTGGATTAATGGTACTTTGAGCTGGGCAAATATGTATTCTCGCATCAGAGCGTGTAATCTTGCCCTTAAAAACTTAGAAACGCCTCAGTTTCCAAACACAAACAACATCGTTGACCGTCTAAAGGGTGAGGCAAGGTTTATGAGGGCTTATTATTACCATCAATTACTTCGCTACTATGGCGGTGTTCCGATTGTCGATAAGCCATTTGCTTTATCCGATTCAGATTTCTTGACTGCTCGTAGCACATACGAAGAGTGTCTCAATTTTATCGTAAAAGACCTCGACGAATCAGCAAAATTGCTCGATGGTAAAACTCTTCAAAAAGGCCGTGCAACAAAAGCAGCGGCTTTGGCTCTAAAATCTCGTTTGTTGACTTATGCAGCGAGCGATTTGTATGATGTACCAACTGCCAAAGCAAAATCTAAAGCAATGGCCGCTTATGCAAAACCAGAATTATTAGGTTTTGTTAGCGGAAACCGTGCCGAGCGTTGGCAAAAAGCAAAAGCTGCCGCAAAAGCAGTTTTAGACCTACCGGGATTAGGTTTTCAACTGGGTCTTACTGCCCCAGTATCGGCAGACCAAGCATCAACCAATTATATCAACCAATCTTTGGGTAGAAATGGCGGACAGAACGAAATCATCTTCGGACGCTTCTTCATCCAAAGTAAAAACGAAAACGGTGGTCGTGTTGGGCTTTTCAATGGGCCAAACGGCTACAATAACTGGGCTGGTAATACGCCGATTCAAGAGCTGATTGATGACTATGAAATGATGGATGGCACAAGATTTGACTGGAGCAAACCAGAACACGCAAAAGCTCCTTACGAAAACCGTGACCCACGTATGAAATCGAGCATCTTATACGAAGGCTCACCTTGGAAACCACGCTCGGCAAGTGCCGCACCTCTCGACCCTGCCAACCAAATCCAAACTGGTGAGTATGAGGTCGTATCGGGTAGTACTAAAAGAGTTCACTTTGGTTTAGATACCCGCAAAAGTAGCATCGAAGACTGGAACGGTAGCTACACTGGCTATTACATGCGTAAGTTTACCGACCCGAACCCTGCTATTGTTGACCAAAACTCTTGGCAACAGATTCCTTGGCCGTTCTTACGCTACACCGAAGCCATTCTTAACTATGTTGAGGCATGTATCGAGCTTGGCGAAGATACCGAAGCTAAGAGATGGTTGAATCAAATCCGTTTTCGCTCGGGTATGCCAGCCATTACCGAAACGGGTGATGCCTTACGTCAGCGTTATCGCAACGAACGCCGTATTGAAATGGTGTTTGAAGAACAACGCTATCATGATGCACGCCGATGGATGATTGCCCCTACAACACTTGGCCGCAAAGCCAGTATTATTGTTGTAAAAGGTACACTCAAAGCAGGCAAGAATGTATCTATCTATAAATATGACCCAACCAATTACGATTATTCATACACAGTGGGTAAGATTGACCCGGGTAAAGAGAATCGAAACTGGGACGATAAGATTTACTTCTTGCCGATTCACCGCGATGAAATGAACCGTAATAATAAACTGATTCAGAACCCGGGATATTAATTAAATAGTTTTTGTTTCATTGATTATAAAATCTACCTCTGATTTAGAGGTAGATTTTTTTTTGATTGTCTTACCTACTTATTTGAATTTTGTGAGGTAATAGGTCAGAAATAACCGAATTAATCTTAGTGCCTTAAAGCAGTTTGGTCTTATTACACTCAGAAAATTTATTTTTTGAAAAACCTACAGCAAAGATTTTGAGTAATCCGTTCAAAATCTCATTCGTGTTCCGCCATCTTATAAACGATAAACATCATCCTATCAAAATCAAAAAGACATTAGTGCAAACGCATGAAAAAAAAAACCACCCCGTCCCGATTTCGTTATTGAAACGGCAGTAGCCGACCGTGCCGCCCAAGAGGGGTGTCCTGACTGGTGAAGCCGTCGGGCGGAGTGGGTAAATATGCAAAATAGATTTAAAAATATTTTCATGCGTCTGCCCTAAAAAGCATAGATACATTATATAATTATTCTTTAAAAAAATTGCACTTAAATTATTTTAAAAAATTAATTTATTATAATTGTATAAATATTCATAAATACTATCAAAACTGATTTTGTTTAACTCAATGAATCAAAACATCACCTTTGTCCCATACCGATTTCGACTCTACTGCAAATTCATAAATAAACCCCAGAACTAATTAGAAAGATGATTATTTTGTGCAAATGTTTGCACTCAAAATTACTAAAA
>JALOLV010000240.1 GCA_025455785.1 Spirosomataceae bacterium
TAATTATTGGGGTTGTAATCAGTACATTACACAACGTGCCTTGGGTGCCGACCTCGACACGGCTCGCAATGGATTGTTGTTTGCGGCATTCTTAAAATTATTGATGCCAGTTATCGTGACGCTTCCAGGTATTGCGGCTTATGCACTGTACCAAAAAGGGATGTTTCAACAAGAAATGCTTGGAGTAGATGGTACTTTCAACCAAGACCGAGCGTACCCAGTTTTGTTAAATCTCTTGCCAGTTGGCCTAAAAGGATTATCTTTTGCGGCTCTCACGGCGGCGGTTGTGGCATCTTTGGCGGGTAAAGCAAACAGTATTTCTACGATTTTTACGTTGGATGTTTTCAAAACGTATTTTGCAAAAGACATGAGCGAGAAAAAATTAGTTGTCGTTGGTCGTATCGTTATTGTTATTTCGATGATTTTGGCAATCGTGATTTCTCCGTTTATGGGAATCGAGAAAAAAGGCGGTTTTCAGTTTATCCAAGAAATGACAGGCTTGCTTTCGCCGGGTATTTTTGCGGCATTTATCATGGGATTCTTCTGGAAAAAGACCAACTCGGCTGGTGCGTTTTTTGCAATTGTGGGTGGATTAATTATTGCTGTTTTGATGAATTTTGACGAAGGCGAAATCAAAGACCAACTGAATGTAGTAACTGGACATTACCCTAATCTTTTTCCTTTCTTAAATTGGTCGGCGATGCCATTCCTCGACCGAATGGGTTGGGTATTTGTAATTTGCGTGGTAGTTATGTTGATTTTGAGTTTGGTATTGCCCGATGAAAAGAAAGGACTCGAAATTGATGCTTCGATGTTTAAGCCATCAACTGGCTTTACGATTGGGGCCTCAATCGTGATTGCAATAATTGTGTTTTTGTATTCTTATTTTTGGTGAGAATAAGAGTCATACGCAGCCAGTATAAAATGCCATCTTGCGGGTCAATGTTATGACTTACTAATAAGTTACAAATCCTGATAAAACACCTCTCGAATCTAATTTGAGAGGTGTTTTATATTTTTATCCAGTTGTATCTCCGTGCCAGTTGCATGGCTTCATATTTTGAGTTTACATGAAGTTTATTATAAATATTTTCGATGTGCTTTTTTATGGTTTTATCGCTCACAAAAAGCTGTTCGGCAATCTGTTTGTAGGTCATTCCTCTCGAAATCAATTGTAAGATTTCGGTTTCTCGTTTAGTAAGTTCAAAATCTTTGGGTTGTACTTCATTTGGTTGATTATCAATAACTTGCAACTTTTGGGTGCTTCGTAGTAGCTCCAAAATCTTTGTGGCAACAATCGAAGACATCGGCGAGCCACCCGCCAAGACCTCATTGATAGAATTAATTATAGTACTTGCTTTTTCGTCTTTCATCAGATACCCCGATGCTCCTGCTTGTATAGCATGAAAAATCTTATCTTCTTGGTCAAAAACCGTCAGCATTATGATTTTTATTTGGTGTCCGTAGCGTTGATAAACTTCATACACCGCTTGGATTCCATTCATCTGCGGCATTTCGATATCCATCAAAATTACTTTTGGGAGCTGGTTTTGCTTGATTTTATCGAGTAAATCAATGCCGTTTTTGGCCGTGAACACAATTTCTATTTCTTCATAAAGTGAGAGGTTTCGACCGATAGACTGTATCAGCAGCGGGTTATCATCTACAATGGCGATGGGGGTTTTCATGGCGTTAATGTATATACGCAAATATAAGGCTACATTTTTGGTTTTGTCAATACGTATTTTGCCGTATTTCGGTGGTATCTAATTGTATATTGATTGAGGTTCCGGTACCCAAAACACTTTTTATTTCGACTTTACCATTGATTTCTTCGATTCTGCTCACAATGTTTTGTAAACCATAGTGGTCTTCATAATGCTGGTTGGGGTCGAAGCCCACTCCATTATCCCAAATCATCAATTTGAGTAAATGCCCATCCGAAACAACATCAATTCCTACACGGTCTGATTGGCTGTGTTTACCAATATTATTAATACATTCTTGTAGTACCCTAAAAAGATTGAGTGCTTGCGGCGAAGTCAATACAAGGTTATTGTTATTTTCATCAAAACTAAGTGAAAAACTGATGCTTTGATTTTCGAGATGCTTCGAGACGTATCCCTGAATCCGTTTTACAAAATCATTGAGTTGTATGGTTTCTTTATTGATTGCCCAGATGGTATCACGTAGCTGTTGGGTGGTTGTACGGACATAGTCGCTCAAAGAAGCCAACTTTTGCTGATGCTCTGGGTTGGTTGTGATTTTCTGCGAGTAATAATCAATATTAGCCGTAATAAATGCTAATTGTGAGCCAATATTATCGTGGAGGTCTCGGCTAATTCGCTCTTTTTCGATTTGTAGTTTGTATTGTGCTTCCAATCTTTTGAGTTGTTCTTGTTGGTGTTGTCGTTCTACCTCAAAAGTACGGCTGAGCTGCACATTGACCTGTTTTTGTAGCTCGAGTTCACGCTTGGCGATACTCCTAAACCTGAATGAAAGCCCAATGCAAAGAATGATAATATCGAAGAGTAAGCACCACAAAAGGGCATTTAGTGGCAAAAACTGCGGTATAATTTTGAGATTGGTGAGTATCAATAAAAAAATATAAACAATAAATGGGGTATTGCTGAGTGATATAAATAAGGCATTATTAGGGTTTCGGATAAATCCAAGAGTAATGGTTATGATTAGATTCAGTAACAAAAGACTGTAATAAACGTAAAAAGAATAAGACAGCCACTTAAAAATACCATCGTTGTAGAGAGATACCGCCATTATCACTAAAAGGTATATACTTATGATAAAAATGGTATTGCGATACAAAACATAAAACTTTGGTGGCTGGGTTGGGTCAATGAGTAATTTCTGCAAAAATAAAACATGAAAAACGCCAAAAAATGGTGTAAAGGCATTGGCGTAGAGGGGGTCGGCCAATGAAGGTATGTATTTTAGTAGAAAATCAATCAGATAACCACCCAATATGGCGTTGTGTATGACCAGCGACAAAACAAATAACGAGTAGTATAGATAGGAGAAATCTCGTGAAATAAAGAAAAATGCAAATGACAATAATACAACAATGGTGGTAATACCTAAGAAATACGAAAAAAATAAGACTTTTTTGGTCTCATTTTTGAAGAAAACGGTGGTTTCAGATAAAGTTATGGGCAGTCTGAGCGAACCTTTTGGAGATTTTGCTCTAATATAGACAGTAAAAGTTTGGTGTTTGGGTAGGCTTATTTGATAGCCAATTTTTTCGGTTTTTAGGGGTCTTTGGGTTATGGGGGTTTGCCAATTATAAGGATTCAATGCCTGTATGACCTCATTGTTTTGTACTAAATAGCCCTCAAATTCGTCGATTGAAAATACCCCCAAATCAATAATTACCTCTTGTGATACCTCGCTTTTTAGATTGAATTTTATCCAATGTCCGGCGTAATTGGCAAAGTACGATGCCGCCATCGTTTTTGATTCTACGAAGACATTGGTTTTATTCAGTATTTCAGAAATCGTTTCTTTTTTACCAACGGCCTCATCGTAGAGATAGAAATTTTTATTGATAAACTTACTGTGAAATCCTTTTTTGAGGATAATAACATCGGGCGATTGGGCAAATGTAAGATTGCTCCAACCAAAGAGAAAAAAAAGGATGTATTTAATGATTAGTCTGATTGTGTAATCATGATTATTCATCAAATCTACTGTCTTTGTTTATACCAACCAATAGTCTAATCTAAAAATACGCCATATTCCGTATTGATTATCGGATGCTTTGGGTACTTATTTTGCAAAAAAACTTTATGACCATGAAAACTCCAAACCGAGGACCTTTCGAGTATTTTTTGAATCTCTCGAAAGAGTTACGAATATCTCTCAACGAAATTCGACTGATGTTTAAGCAAGTAATCAGAGCATTTTTTGTTGCCTCATTCATTGCCCTTTGGGGCTGCGAAGGCGAGTCTGAACCTTCGCCAATTAATAATTCAACAGGAAATAATACGACGACCGGAAATAACACAACCCCGACAACGCCAACAACCCCGACCGACCCAGTCTTGTCCGAGCTTCCAGAAGGCATGCCTACTAAAGGGTGTTTTGCCACCGATTTACAGCTCGAATTGAGCGGTGCTGTTACAGATAAACAATCGTACAAGTTGTCTTATGATAAATACAACAGGATTGTCAAGTCGGAATCCACCCTGCTGCAGTTTCCGAGCGTAACTACCTACACGTATGCTAAGGGCAAAGTTACGGTCGAGCAGGTAGCCACCGTAGCAGGGGGTACAAAAGTAAACACAACGATTAACTATAAATTAGATGATAAAAATCGTTTTGCAGAAGCCGAATACGTAACCAAGAGTACTGCACAAGGCAAAGAGACTGTTTCAAAAACCAATTATTTCTACAAATATGATGCCGATGGCTACTTGATAGAAACCAAATCTGAAACGGATAGCAAAGTAACAGAAACTCAGAAACACACTTGGGAGGGGGGCAATCTCGTGAAGACAGAGGTGTTGAGTCATAATAACCCCAGTAATAGATATGATAAATATTCGGTGGTTCTTTTGTATGAATTCGATAAATCTAAGAATAACACGTGGGATGTAAATGGAGCTACAGGTGCTGTACTCTCGCCATCAGTAGCATATTTTGGTAAAGCAAATAAAAATATGTTTACGAGGTTTCAGACCATCACTGAGTGGGCGATTTCTTCACCCATCGCTATTAATAATAAAACCACGACCATCTCAGATTATAAATACACCTATAACTCATCGGGGTATCCGACTACTTTTGAAGTAAATACAAACTCTAAGGTAGAAGGTTCTTTTCCGGTTGCGATTCCATCGGTCAAGATAGTAGGAACGATAAAATACGATTGTAAATAAAGAACAAAATATCTCAAATTTTGAAAAGAGTGTATTGAAGTATAAATACTGATAGATGAGAGTAAGCGATAAGTGAGTTTATGTTATGCGTTATTATAGTGTTGATAATCAAGTGATTATGAATTTCGATTAACCATAATTAATGCTTACCCAAAACTGTGAGTTCCGTAGAATCAGGAGATATAATCCAATAACTCAATTCTACGGGACTCACTTTTTTGAATTTTTAATCATCACTAATGTTTATTCTTGAGGGGTTTTGTAATTTCAAAATTATGCAAAATAATAGAGAATCCAGACCGTAACTGAGGTCAGTAAACCTGCATAAAATACATCAGATTTATAGAATTCGATTTCTTCGTTGCTGGTTTTGATGTGTTTGTAGAAAAATCCAAATGCCGCCAAAGC
>JALOLV010000241.1 GCA_025455785.1 Spirosomataceae bacterium
CGCTGGTTTATTAGCTCTCGAATACCAATCTGCACCCAAACGAGCAACCCAATCGGTTTTAGTTTGGTCGATTTTGCCATTTTCGTCCAAAATTCTATCATCGAAATGAGCCATCAATACTTCACAAATAACAATATTTGCCGAACCAACTTCTCGGATTTCAACTACTTTACATTCAAATTGAGCTGGAGATTCTTTGACTCTCGGAGGCTTCACTGCCAACGATTTTTCTTCGGTAAATCCCGATTTTACAAACTCGTTGACTCCTTTGGGGTATTCACAACTCGATAATGACATCTGCTGAACCATCGCATAATCAACCATGTTGATTACAACTTCTGGTACTTCATTTAGGTTTAGAACAGTGTCTTTTTTTGAGCCATCTCGCCCACGATTATTCGGAGAAAAAACCAATAAAGGCGGATTGATACCCATCAGATTGAAGAAACTAAACGGGCTGAGATTTACATTACCGGCGGCATCAATCGTACTGGCAAAAGCAATGGGTCTCGGAGCAACAGCCCCCGTTGTGTAGCTGTAAAAATGCCTTGGTTCTAAATCTTTGGGATTGATTGTCATGATGAAGTTTTAAAGTTTAGGGTTTCAAAGTGTCGTTTATTGCTTTGAAACCCTTTTTCTTAAAACAAAATTACTCAACCGTTACCGATTTCGCAAGATTTCGTGGCTGGTCAACGTTACGTCCACGCAAAACAGCAATGTAATATGACAACAATTGCAACGGAATAACCGAAAGAAGCGGCACTAAAACCTCGCTTGTTTTGGGTACTTCGATTACAAAATCTGACATAGTTGGCAATAATTTATCACCCTCTGTCGCAATCGCAATCACACGACCTTTACGAGCCTTTACCTCTTGGATATTCGACACAACTTTTTCGTAATTCGTCAATCAGAGCGATAGGGCCGTGTTTCATTTCGGCCGCAGGATAACCTTCGGCATGGATGTACGAAATCTCTTTTAACTTCAATGCTCCTTCGAGAGCCACTGGAAAGTTTAATCCACGACCTAAGAAGATAAAGTTTGAAGCAAACGTAAATAACTTCGAAATATCTTTGATTTCGTCGGCTTTTGTCAAAATCTTCTCAACTTTTGACGGAATCGCATCTAAGCCGAATACTAATTCACGGTATAAATCTTCGGTGATGGTACCTTTTCGTTTGCGAACCAACCACATTACAAACCCCAATGATTGTCGCTCCTTTCGATTTTGCCAATTCGATGGCAGCCAAAGTATCTGCAGTTTCACCCGATTGAGAAATCGCAATGACAAAATCGCCTTCTCTGATGATTGGATTTCGGTAACGGAACTCCGAAGCGTACTCGACCTCTACATTGATACGAGCCAACTCTTCAAAAATATACTCGGCAACCAAACCTGCATGCCAAGATGTTCCGCAGGCTACAACCACAATTCGGTCGGCTTTTGCCAATTTATCGAGATAATCTCTCAAGCCACCGAGTTGAATCAATACATCATCGGTATTCAAACGCCCACGTAAACAATCGGCGATTGAGCGAGGCTGTTCAAAAATCTCTTTCAACATAAAGTGGTCGAAACCACCTTT
Source organism: Spirosomataceae bacterium (assembly GCA_025455785.1). Lineage (GTDB taxonomy): Bacteria > Bacteroidota > Bacteroidia > Cytophagales > Spirosomataceae > JALOLV01. The sequence continues at coordinate 1,588 of JALOLV010000241.1, forward strand.
CTCGATGGCTTCGAGTTCAAGCTCAACCGTCTGAATATCGGGGTCAATTTCTTGATTTTGGAGGTTTTTAACCGTCAACTCACCATCCTTCACGATAGCGATTTCGAGGTCATCGAGGTAAATCACCTCTTTTGTGTATTCGATGATAGGTGTCGCATCCGATGCAAAAAAATATTCGTCTTCGCCAACGCCAATCACCAACGGACTCCCTTTGCGGGCTGCAATCAATTGTCTCGGATTCTCTCTGTCAATTATCACAATGGCGTACGCACCCACAATCTCGTGCAGGGCCAATCTTACGGCTTCTTCGATAGATGATTTACGGGTATTCTGGATGTATTCGATAAAATTTACCAGAACTTCGGTATCGGTCTGGCTTTTAAAATCGTATCCATGATTTTTGAGAATTTGCTTAATTGAGGCATAATTCTCAATGATTCCGTTGTGGATAATCGCATAGCGACCATTCTGCGAATAATGCGGGTGGGCATTTACATCATTTGGCTCGCCGTGTGTAGCCCAACGTGTATGTCCGATACCGATTTTAGCACTCAGATTTTTACCACTTAGTTCGTTCTCCAAATCTACGACCTTTCCTTTCTTTTTGTAAACTTTCAATCCATCTCCATTGAGTAATGCCACACCAGCACTGTCATAGCCACGATATTCGAGACGTTTAAGACCTTTGATAATGAGGGGAGCTGCTTCACGATTGCCAACATAAGCTACGATTCCACACATAGTTCTAAATTTTGTTTTGTATCAATAAATACTCAATTATTCTTTGAATTATACAATAATAAAACGAATTTATGCTCAAATTTATTAAAATAATTCAATAAAATAAAAAAGGAGAACCGTTTGGATTCTCCTTTTTTAAGAAAATTTATTATTCGGTGATTATTTCACCTGTGATGAATAATATACATTCAATTTAATATCCTTAGCATTGAAAATCGCTCTCGAAATCGTTGGATTAGCCAAAATGACCGAGGTTGAACCCGAAGAAGCTGTTGAGGTTATTGATGGCACAATCACGAATGAATTATTTGTCAGTTTTCCATTCAAAATATCCTGTACATGCCCCGTGATATTTAGGGTATATTTTTTATCCGTTGTGCTATAATTTGACGCATAACTGCCCGAACCACTCAGCCCATCGAATAATATCAAATCATTGAGTCCAGATTTTTTAAGGAATCTATTATCGGAGCCTACATTCACCAACGAAACCGTTGGTACTGGCGTCAAAAATCCGACTGTATTCTGTTCTGGTGTTAATACCAACTCGGCTTTGTTTACTGCAATACGTCCTTTGTTTGCTAAGTTTTTCAAGAATGGAATCTCGAATTTTGCACTTACCCCCGTCGCACTTTGAAAATATATCTTATTGTTAGTTCGAGCCGATGGGGTAGCAATCAAAAGAGTTTTTAAGAAATCGGTATCTGTACCCGCTCTATTTGTGGTAATTCCAGTAAATTTCTTTTCAGAGAACGGAAAAGTCGTAAGCCGAGCCGTCGTTTCCCCAGTTTTGTGGTAATAAAGAAATAATTGAGTCGCTCCAAAACTGAAAGTTAGTCCATATAACGCCGCTGCGTCATTATTTGAAACTATCCCAAAACCTTTTACATCGGCCATGAATTTAGCCTTATCAGCAACTGTATATTTATTTGCCATTCCGAAGATTTCTCTACCGAAAGCATCTGGCAACTTAAACTTCATCAAGCTATCTCGTACGTTTGTTACGGCACGTTTCATTTCTTTAAAAGTAAAAGTCCTCGAAGCCAATGGGGTAGTTTCGAGTGGTGCCGAATCTCTGTTGAGGTATTGTTTTGCCGAATCAAGCCCTGCTGCCAAACGGTGCAAGGCAAGTGTAATGTTTTTTGTGGAATCTCCCTGAAAATAACCATTCCAACCCAAATAAACGTACGCTGAGTCATAAACCATATCGGCATCGAGTTTGTAGTCGGTATAGGTTGATGTACCAAAGCTATTTGTAACCACCGGAAGTGCAACCTGCCAGAAGGCTCTTGCCGTAGATTTACCAAAAGTTAAATCATTAACAGCCCCAACCATAACACTTGGTGCTAAATCGGTACGCACCGAATCTACAATAAGAGTTGAGGTATTGATAGTAAGTGTATCGGTAAAAGTAGTTGCGTAGTTGCCCCCGCCCAATGGCAAGCCAATTGCGGTAGGGTCTTCGCATGAGAAAAATAATGCGGAAAATAGCATCATGGCTATATTCCGCATAGTTTTGTTTAAAAACATCAATTTATTAATTAGCGAGTTCGGTGTAGAGGTTATAATACGTTTCGGCGACGTTTTCATCTTCAAATCCAGCATCAATCTTTTTCGCTGCGAGTTCATCAAAAATTTGGTTTAAACTTTCATTCATGTTCTCGTTAGCTTTCACGACAGCATCGGCATATTGAGCTCCAATCTTGATGAATCCAGAGAAATCGGCCGAACGCAGGTTGGCCAACATTTCATCCGAGACATCCATTGCTTTGGCTTTTTCGATAATGCCTTCGTCAAATTTATGCTCAAAAACATTATTGTAAACCGTAAATACTGACTTTGTATCTTTAAAAACAGGGTCGTTTTTATAGGTTGTTTTGAGATAAAGCGGAATCAGAGCCGTCATCCAATCAGTACAGTGAACAATATCAGGTGCCCAACCGAGTTTTTTTACTGTTTCGAGTACTCCTTTACAGAAGAATATCGAACGCTCGTCGTTGTCGTCGTAAAAACTACCTTCTTTATCTAAGAAAACGTGTTTTCTTTGAAAATAGTCTTCATTGTCCAAAAAATATACTTGCAATTTTGCACTTGGGATAGAAGCCACCTTAATAATCAACGGTTTTTCGTCGTCGCCAACGGTGATGTTGATGCCCGACAAACGAACTACTTCGTGCAAGCGGTTTTTCCTTTCATTGATAGAGCCAAAACGTGGAATCAGAATTCTGATTTCCATGCCACGCTCTTGCATTACTGCTGGAAGTTTACGAAGAAATTCTGCTACTTCTGATACTTCGAGGAAGGGATTAATCTCACTTGCTACGTACAAAATACGGAGTTTTGCCATACAGAAAACTAATATTAGTGGGAGGTGTTTTCCAAAAAATTACGCAAAGGTACGAAAAATCCTAATATTTGGTACATTTTTCAGCAAAAAAGTACATGATTTACCTCACATTTTCAAGATTAACCCCACTTTCTGGCCTTATCTCAATGACTTTGTGGTAATTCTATACGAACTAAATGCTTTTATTCGGAGTTAGATTTGTATATTTGAAGGTTTTTCTGTTGAATAACCATTTCTTAGCTACTTCGTCAAGACCCTGTTACCCAAAATGAGAATTGTATTTTTATTGGTAATCTTTGCTATCCAATTAAAAACGTTTGGTCAGAACACCCCTTACCAAGTCAAATTTATCAAATCACCAATCAAGATTGACGGGATTATCGACGAAGACGAATGGCTCAACGCTCCTACTGTGGGGCAGTTTTGGCAGTATTTTCCGAGCGATACTATCAAAGCTATCTACCAGACCGAAATCAAACTTAGGTACGACGATAAGTTTATATACGTAGCAGCCAAATGCTATGTAAACGGCAAAAAGTTCGTTACGCCTTCGTACCGAAGAGATTACCGTGCAGGTGGCAACGACAACATCAGCTTTATTTTTGATACCTTCAACGACCGCACCAATGCCTTTTTGTTTGGGTTGAATCCTTATGGGGTCATGCGTGAAGCCCTGCTGTTTAATGGAGCTACCGACAACTCTTTTATGGATACTTTTTGGGATAACAAATGGCTCGGAGAATCAAGAATCAATGATGACAACTGGACTTGCGAGGCGGCTATACCGTTTACGTCAGTCCGATTCAAAGAAGGCACAAAACAATGGAATTTTAAATCTTACCGATTCGACACCCAGTCGAATGAAAACTCTACGCTTGCTCAAATCCCACAAAATCAAATCATTATGAACTTGGGGTATTCAATCCCGGTCGAATTTGAAAGACCGCTCAAAAAACCCGGTTCTAATATTTCTCTCATCCCGTATATCTCGACTGGCTATTCAAAGCTCTTCAACGACCCTACGAATCCGAACAATGGGGGGATTTTTAATGTCGGTGGCGATGCTAAAATTGGGGTAACTTCCGGATTAAACCTTGATTTGACAATCAATCCCGACTTCTCAAATGTCGAAGCCGACCGTCAGGTAATCAATCTTACACGTTTTGATATTAATTTTCCGGAACAACGACAATTTTTTATCGAAAACTCCGATTTATTTTCGGGTTTTGGTAGTTTCAATACAAACCCTTTTCTGCCGCCACAAGGAAATCTGGGTGGTACCGGAAATCAAATCGTTTCGCCGTTTTTTTCACGGCAAATCGGTATTGCAAAAGATACTACGATAGATTTAAGTGTACCTAATCGAATTATCTACGGAGCAAGACTGAGCGGTAAAGTAAATGATAATTTTAGGATAGGTTTGCTGAATAGCCAAACCGCAAGTGATGAATTTAAAGGTATATCTGGTACAAATTTTACGGTGGCATCTGCCCAGTATAAGGTCTTTGGGAGGTCGAATATTGCGGCAATTTTCGTAAATAAGCAGACCCTAAACCCCGAAATTAGCGA
>JALOLV010000242.1 GCA_025455785.1 Spirosomataceae bacterium
TTTAGCATTCTCTCCAAATGATTCCATTTACCAATATTTAAGCCATCAAGTTTTATAATTTTGACTCCCTCAAATAAGGTAGGGGCCAGCTCTAACCACAACTGGTCTTGATTTAATCCTTTACACAAACTTCGATAACCCTTTTTAAATGTATTGGCGTACCACCAATTAATAAATTTTTTAGATTCTTCAGAGTTATTTACACCGATAAATCCAGCGTGAAAAATACCTGAATTAAGTATTTGTTTTTCATCGGGATGAACGCTTGAATGTAAAATTTGGGGGGTAATCAGCAAATTATTATTGGCAAATTCGGCAGCAATACAATCTAATGATTGAAGAACAACCGATTGGCAATCAAAAAAAATGTAATTATCGGAGTAATTATCATCAATCAAATTCTTAAACAAAAATGTTTTGCAAACCGAGAGCAATTCACTTTCATCAAATTTTAAGGCTAAATCTTTAAAATTGGGAATAAGCTTTGGCAATTCTACAATCTTAAATTTAGTATTAATGTTTACATCGCCACACAATCCAATTAAAAATTCAACTTCGGGATTTGAACTCATCAATGAATCACCCAAAACGTGAGCATTTGATAATTGAGAAGGATGGCAAACTGTAAAAACTAACATAAAAATTATTTGATAATTGTTTGGATAACTTCAATAACTTCCTCTACTTCAATATCAGCACTCGGGCCGATTACATTTCTCACGATAATTGCATTTTTACCAGATTTATAACCTCCTGAATATGGAATATGGTTTTTAAAATCAGCTAATTTACCTATCATGATGACGCCGAAAGTACCAACCGCATTTGCTAAATGTGCTGGCCCTGAATCGACTCCAATATAAAGTTTTGCTCTTGAAATTACTTCTGCGTTTTCGAGCAAGGATAACTTTGATGAAAGGTCAATAAATCGGTCAGATTTAATTTTAAAATCACTTAAAAGTCCGATTTCAACAACCGAAAAGTCGGTCTTTTCAAGAATCCAATTTACCAATTTTGTCCATTTAGTTGTATCCCAATTTCTACTATTTTGAGCTGACTGACAATGAACAACGATAAATTTTTTGGGTAAATTTAAGGTATCTACCTTAGCTCTTTCAGTACCTCTTGGATACAATCTCGGAGGAACATCAAGCGTCTTAAACCCTGCAATTTTTTGTTGTACGGACAATAAATTGCCATGATAATAATAATTGTTAATTGTAATATTTTTAGAATCTGCATCTGGATTTGGCACCCAAATATTACAAATTTCACAGTGGCTATTGTTACGAAACTGAAGATTATAAACAATATCAAAACTTTTATTATTGATAAGTTTTAATCTTTGATTGGCACACAGTTCATCAATTATGTAATCAATATTTGGGTTATTTTCGAGTAATTCTCGAAAAATTGGCTTCACAACCCAGAAAATCATGGCGTCGGGGTGCCTCTGACGAATCTGCCTGCTGAGTGGCTCACTCGCCACAATATCACCAAATTGCTGGGTCAAAATCACCAAAACGCTCTCTTTTTTAGATAATTTTGTAATTTTTAGCCATCTTACCCAAAAATGCACTTTTAAAAAAGCAAAGTACACATTCAGAATATGGGTATATTTTTTAAATCTATGTTTCCAAAGGGCAAAATTCATAATTCTAAGATTCAATCCAATTAGCAATTTTTTCAAAAGGTAATTTCAAATACTTACGAACCCTCAAAAATCTCTTAATCTTTGGGGGCTTCACATAATCACACTTGAAATCTTGCCAATATTTTTGATTATTCTTCAACAAACTATCTTTGTACAAATCAAAGATTGGAAGAATATCGGGGCGTTCAGAAAAGTTGATTCGATTTTGGTATTTAGAAACAACCTCGGGTTTAAAGGGGGAGTATCCACTAAAGTGAAAAAAACGAATAGCAATTGTATCGTTTACGAGCCAAGTTTTTTCTTTTTTTGAAATAAATCTCTCGTGTAAATTCCAATACGCCACATTATAACCTAAATACTTATTAATCATCACGCCATCAAAAAGTGCAGGAGCAAATTCGACCCAGTGTTGGTCAGTAAAGAGACCGTTACACAGGTCTATATAAGCCCCATCGCTCAATTTATCCATCCACCATTTCACAAATTTTAGGGTTTCATCAGACCTACTCGTTGCGATAAATCCTAAGTTATAGACGCCAGTATTTACTACATCTTCTTCATTTTGCCACATATCATCATTGTAAGGTGTCGTTATGTGAGGTGTCAAAACAATATTGTACTTTTCTAAGTCTGATAGGAGTTCTATTAAAGGTTCAAAAACGATAATATCAGGGTCAAAATAAATAACATTTTTAGCGGTTGGATATTTTTCATAAAGAAACTTCATGTAATACGGCTTAACCGCAGTATTGAGTTCGGTAATATCGTATCTGTCGCAGAGTGCAGAGAAATCTGAGATTTCGATTTTATCTACTTCTAATATTTCAAAATCAGGGATTAAAGATAGCTCAATGGTTTTAGTAGATAATTTATCAACCAGTCCAATTATATACTTTATGTCAGGATTTGACTCTTGAAGAGATTTCCCAAGTGTAAAGGCTTGTGCAAAATAATTGACCGAACAAAGCGTAAAGGCAATAGTCATTTAGAATGATTAAGAGAGGAATTTTGACAAAACATCCTCAATTTTTGAAATTGAGGATACAAAATTATAATTTTTTAGGACTTTTTGCTTGGCCTGAGTTCCAATTTCTTTAAGTAGTGCTTGATTTTGAGCAACTTTTACGATTGTTGTAGCAAAACTTTGGGTATCTAAATATTCAACTACAAAACCAGCGTCTTGCTCAACGAACTCTGAACAGCCGCCCGAATCATCAAAGCCAATTATTGGTTTTCCTGCCAAGGCCGCTTCGAGCATAACCAAGGGGAATGGGTCTTCTCTTGAGGTTAAAGCGAAAATATCTGACGATTTAATGATTTCAACGGCTTCGGGTGTTGGTTCAATCAAATGAATTTTGGAAGAAATACCCATTTTTATAATGTCATACTTCAACATATCATATAATTCGCCTTCATGCTTGATTCCAACCCAAACAAAATGAATATCAGTTTCCTTCAAATTATTAGCAATTTGTATGAACAAATCCGAGCCTTTTCTCCATTCTGCATTCCCACAACTTACTACAATACATTTATCAGTAGGTAAATTATATTTCTGTCTGATTTTTGCTTTTTCAACGGCTTCAATTCTTTGGAGAATTACCTCATTTTCGACAAAAGAATGTATGGTTGTCAGTTTTTCGTTTGGTATTTTATGATTTTTCTGAAGATTAATACCAACAGCATCGGCACAAGCAATAATCATTGTCGAATTGTCAAACAGAGTTTTTCTATCTGCCTCCGAAGAGTACATTTGAATCGAAAATTCTAATTCGTGGATATGCGTAACAATCGGTAATTGCAGAAAGAGTAATTCATTAATAGCAGACGAAGACGCAATTGTATTGGCATAAATGATTGAAAATCCTTCTTTTTTGAGTCCTTCTACAAAAGTTTCGTGGGTATTATCTTTATTCCAATTAAATTTTCTTTTGATACGTTCTCGGAGGCTAAAACTTGAAACTTTTTTTCTTGGAAAACGAAATACCTTTGCCACTTTTTTAAAATCATCCTCCAAAACTCCACCATCAAGCAACAAAATCGAATTTTGCATACCTCTTGCGTGAAAATACTGCACAAAGTTTAGGAGCATTAATTGAGCCCCAGCCCTATTGGCATCATGACTGACAAAAAGTATTTTTTTTGAATGAATAATTGATTTCATTATTGGTTAAGGTTAGAAAAGAGTTGAACCCATTTACCAATTTGATTTTTGACATCAAATTCTAAGGCTCGATTTTGCAGAATTGATTTATCATTTTTTATCTCACCACATTCTACTTTTTGCATAGCATTGGCTAAATCTTTTGGATTAAAACTATCAACAACCACTCCCATTCCATCAATAACAAATTCGGAAACACCGCCAGAATTAAACGCTACAATTGGTTTTTGTAGAAAAGCTGCCTCAATCATTACCAACGGAAAGGGGTCTTCGCGGGCGGTTAACACAAATCCATCAGCAATATTGAAATAATCGTAATAATCATCAGATTGACTACCAAGATAAACAAAGTTAAGATTTTCTTGCAAAACTCTCTGCTCTAAATAATAATTTAAACCCGCATCTTTTTTACTACCCAGCCATACTAAATAACTATTTTCGGGCATATTTTCGAGCAAATCTGGAACCATATCGTAGCCTTTTCGTAGATTCATCGAACCTGACATTAACCACACAAAAGCATTTCTCGGAATACCGAGCGTAGAGCGAAGTTGCTCTCGGTCAAATTTTATCTTGATGAGGCTGGTATCAATATACTCGTGCAGAAGTACAGTGTTTTGATACCCCATTTGATTTATTCGCTTCTGTACAATCGTTGAACAGCAAATAATTAGGCTCGCATTTTGTAGTTGTTCGATAAATTGCTGCTGACGAATTTCGTCGTAAATTGTAACAAGTTCGTGAACATGAACAATGTATTTGACCCTTAATGCAATTGCCAACTCAGCTACATCAGGAGACATCATGGTATTGAGATACCAAAAGTCGGGTTTGACCGATTGATGAATACGTTTAATTTTTGAGATTTCGGGGGTCTGCTTAAACAATTTGTAATAGACCCCTTCATAAATTTTATACAAAAACCCTTGGTAAGTTTTGTTAATGAAAGTTTCATCGGCTGGCGAATCTTGAGCAAATAGTTCACCATTTTGGCGTGTGTAAATAACAGTCCGAATTTTGCCTTTAATGTATTTTAATAAATACCAAAGCATCATTTCAGAACCGGTACGCCCCCCGGTTGGAGTAATAAAAAATATCTTCATTTAATTTTATAAAATGTAGGAATTTTGAAAAGAATCTTCCAAAAATATTTTGAAAACAACCCAATCATTTTTGTAAAACGGATTTGATTCTCGAAGTTTGCAAATGGAGATTTCAATTTAAAAAGATTAGATAAAATCTTAAAAAGCAAAAATAATATAACCCAAAGCCAATAATGCAGCATCAATCCTAAAAATGGAATAATTCCATACTGTTTTCGGTACCAAACAATATTTGAAAGCTGGATTTGAGGGTCAAAACGATTAAAGTAAGTGTAAGATTTTGTTTGTTCGTATCTCTCGGGCGAACTCCCCCATTCGTCATGAATTATTTTACAATCTTTAAAAAG
>JALOLV010000018.1 GCA_025455785.1 Spirosomataceae bacterium
GCATCGGGGTTTACAACCACGCCACAATCAACGGCACTCGTTACTTGTTCTACATACGGTTGTCCATCACGCATTACCATATCTACCACGTGGCCAGCGTAAGAAGCATGGCAGAAATAGGCCGCTACTCCACGTTTTTTACCTACATTTTCGGGTTTTCCCCAGCCTGATTTTTCTTTCAATAATTCTAAAACTCCAATGTATCGGTCGGCATCATAGTCGTTATTTTTTCCAACCGGATTTGTCTTTGCTTTTTTCAGTAATTCAAGACGCAGCTCAATTGGGTCTTTGCCCATTGCTTCGGACAATTCATCGAGAAACGACTGTTCGGCAGCCGCATTGAAATTAGAACGAGGAGCTCTGAATGCACCAATTGTAATATTTGAGGGTATCTCCCAGCCTTCGGCTAAATAATTATCTACCGCACCCGCTGGAAAACGGTTGGCATGAATAGGGTTCTCGGGGATTCCACCACCTTTCACATGAAAACCAATTAGATTTTTATTGGCATCGAGTGCTGCACGGTAGGTGGCCGTGTACATTGGTCGATAAATGCCGTAAGTCATATCGTCCTCGCGGGTATAAATCAGCTTGATTGGGGCTTTCATTTTCTGAGAAATTCGAGCAGCCTCATAGACATACGAGCCATACGCTCGACGACCAAACCCGCCACCCATACGAGTCATCTGGATTTCGATTTTATCAGGAGGTAGGTTTAGAATCTTTGCGAGCGACGGTTCTACCCACCCGGGGGCTTGCAAAGGTCCAGCCACCAAGGCTTTATCTTCTTGTACGTGAGCAAAAAAGTTCATTGGCTCCATGCAATTATGTGCCAAAAACGGAGCATTGTAAGTTCGCTCGATAATTTGAGCGGCATTCTTGAATGCCGTTTCTGGGTCGCCATCCTTTCGGAGTTGTTGTGCTGGCTTCTTGGCATATTCGGCCATCATTTCCATTTGATTGCTGGTGGTTTCTAACCGAGCAGGATAAGTTACTTCGGTTTTTCCGCCTCTGCCCATCATAGTAAATTTCAAATCGCCGGCGGCTTCCCATTGAGCATTTATCTTCTTGCGAGCGTTCATCACTTCCCAAGTGGAGTTACCCACAATGGCTATCATTTCATTAAAAGAACGGGTATCAAAACCAGCTTGCTCAAACCCCTCATCGTATAGTTTTATGCTAAATATATCTTTGATACCGGGCATTTTTTTAGCGGTAGTGGCATCAAAAGATTTGAGTTTCATACCGAACGCTGGCGGATGTTGAATCATGGCAATCAACATTCCATCTACTCGATAATCTATTCCGAAAAGCGGTTTGCCCGTAACCACTTTTAGTCCTTCGGTATTTTTCTTTGATTTTCTTACAATCGAAAAATCTTTCGGGGCTTTTAGTTTTAAATCTTTCGGAATCGCCAAAGTTGCCGCTTTAGCTGCCATTTCGCCATATTTTGCCGCTTTTCCACTCGAATGAGACAAGACACCTGCTTTGGTCGTAATTTCAGAAGCCGAAACACCCCAAGTTTGTGCCGCCGCTTCGATGAGCATTTGACGAGCCGCTGCTCCTGCATTGCGGAGTGGTTTCCAATACATACGCACCGAATTACTTCCACCCGTAAACTGTGGCCCGAATTTCACATTATCGTGTGTACCCATTTCAACGACCACATTCTTCCAATCACAATCCAATTCCTCGGCCACCATCATCGGTAAGGAAGTCATTACATTTTGTCCAAATTCTGGATTTGGAACAAGTATTTTAATGACATTATCGGGTGTAATTTTGATATATGCTGCCAATTCAGACCATTGTTCGGCAATGTTCAATTCAGCAACTTTTTCAGCGGCTTTTGCTGCGGAAAACCAACTAAAACTTAACATCATTCCACCGCCTGCCAAAGCAGAAGATTTGAGAAATGAGCGTCTATCTATATTTTTTTTCATTTGTCAAATTTGGTTAAAATTTACTTTTTGCTGCTGCTTTGATTGCTTCCTTGATTCTCAGATACGTTCCGCAACGGCAGATGTTACCACTCATATAAGCGTCAATTTCTTCGTCGGTTGGGTTTGGATTGCTTTTTAGTAGTGCCGCCGCCGACATGATTTGCCCAGATTGACAATAACCACATTGAGCCACATCGTGTTCGAGCCAAGCTTTTTGAACGGGATGAGAAGCATCGGCCGAGAGCCCTTCGATGGTTGTAATTGCACTTTTTCCTACTGCCGATACTGGCAAACTACACGAACGTACAGCGTTACCATCGAGATGCACCGTACAAGCTCCACATTGAGCCATACCGCAGCCAAATTTAGTACCGGGCATATTCAGGTTGTCTCGCAAAACCCAAAGTACGGGCGTTGATGGGGCAACATCCACTTGTTGAGTTTTTCCGTTTATTTTTAGAGAATATTTTGCCATAATCTAATGAGTGAATTGGTGAATGAGCGAATTAGTGAATACTACAAAATTCTATAAAATTAACAATAGAAAATAATGTTTTTCAAACAGAAAACTACGAAAATCAAATATGAATATTTTGCGTAAGAACCGATTATGCCTTAAAAACTGAATTAGTTTATTGCCAGCAATATATCAATGTAACATCCATTCGTGGCAATTAATTTTATAAATCTCTCTTCTTCAAAGCTTTCACCGCATAATCGGCCTTGATTGAAAGCATTTAACACCGAAGTTTTAGGGTCACGACCCATGCGGGCTGTTCCCATATCGTGTATGCCCAAGCCCATATGCGTTGGGCGGTCATAAGGCGTTACGTTTTTGAAGCCAGCGGTTTCGAGCATCTCTACGGCAGAGGCAACAATGTCTTTACGCATCGCCCAATCGTTTTCTACAAAAGCAGCATCAGTTACAATCATTGGGATTCCCCATTTGTCTTTTTTCTCAGCATCGAGATAAATTCTATTGTTTGGGTCGGGTAAAATCTCACCAAAACCACCAATACTGATGGTCCATGCACCCGGTTTTGTTAATCCTTGTTTGAAATCAGCCCCAAAGCCATCTGCTCCGACTCCCCTACTCCAACCTTCTCGGCTTGCTCCGCCTTGATACCCAAAACCTCTGAGATAGGCCGTTTGCTTATCGTTCCCCCAGTTTCTGAAACGTGGGATATACATGGCATTTGGGCGTAGTCCATAAACATAGTCATCTTCAAAACCATCAATCATGGCCGTTGCTCCAGAGCCTAATTGGTGGTCCATTAAGTTACGGCCCACTTGGTCGCTGTCATTACCAAATCCATTAGGAAAACGATTCGATTTTGAATTGAGCATCAATGCCGCCGTATTGATAGAACCTGCATTCAAGAAGATAATTTTAGCAAAAAATTCTTCGGTTTGCATGGTATTTTGGTTGATGATTCGTACGCCAGTGGCACGTTTTTTCTGCTCATCGTAGATGACTTCGGACACAATAGAATCATGCAACACACTCAAACGATTGGTTCGCATAGCCGCCGGAATTGCCCCCGACAATGAGCTGTAATACGCTCCATACGGACAACCACGCTGGCATTTGCTACGATATTGACAAGAAGCACGCCCCAAAGAAGTATGAATATCTTGCGGCTGCGTAAGGTTTGCAACCCGACCCACCGTAACAGGGCGGTTGAAACGTTCCATCATTTTATTTTTGAAATGAGCTTCGGGAGCAAACAACGGCATAGCAGGCAAGAAATGCCCATCGGGCAGCACCTCTAAACCTTCTTTTTGACCGCTTACGCCCACAAATTTCTCTACGTGGGTGTACCATGGCTCCAAATCCTCATAACGAATTGGCCAGTCGATACCGATTCCTTCTTTGGCGTTTGCTTCAAAATCTTGTTTATTCCAACGATACGACTGACGTCCCCAGTGCATAGATTTTCCGCCCGTATGATAGGCACGAATCCAATCAAAAGGGCGTTTCTCTATGTACGGATTTTCTTTATCGTTGGTCAGATGATTCACAACCTCTTCGCTCCCAAGTCCCCAAAAACGGCTATTTGCCCAGCGTTCTTCGGCCGAAAGATTAGTGGTTCGTCCTCGATGCTCGATTTCCCACGGTTGTTTCATGGCAGTATCGTAGCCTTCGATATGCTTAATTTCATGCCCACGCTCTATCATCAAAACTTTCAGTCCTCTTTCGGTGAGTTCTTTGGCCGCAAAGCCACCCGACATACCCGAGCCAACCACAATGGCATCGAACGTATTATTTTTATTTGCTTTTATATTTAAATTCATTGTTTTCTATTGTAATGTATGAAAAAAGAGTTCCCCCACTGGAGGTTAGGGGGCTTTCAATAAGCATAAGCTTTTTGATTCGGTTTTAGCTTAATGAGTTCGAGTTTTCCCGGAATCTGGACGTATTCAAACGAAGCCTTTAGACCAGCCTCCGACGTAAAGTAGCCTAACAGTGTGAGTTCTTTAATTAATCGCCAGAAAGGAGGTGTTTTCCCTGTCATTTTCTTAGTCTCTTGCTCTAATAATTTCAATACTCCTCTTCTTTCGTCCGTATTTAGTTCCAAGAATTTCACTTTCTCCATCGAAGCCAAGCCTTCCAAAAAGCTCTGATGCTCAGGGGTTTTATAGCAATCTTTCAGCATCATTTCGATGAAAGCAGGCACGCCAACGTCCTTTGCACCAACGGTATCCGTTTTAGGAATGATTAATTCGGCGATTTCGGCAACGATTTTTTGTTGAGTTTCAGATAAGCTAAAAGCTGTCACGCTTCCATTGGGTTTTGTAGCATTTTCCCAATTATCCATCGCCATGAGTGTGGGTGCCGAAAACGCTCCACCCAGCATCAAGGCTACATTTTTTATGACCTCTCTCCTATTCATCATTTGTTGTTAAGGTTGAATCTTTTACTGAAACAAATATATTTATTCAATCTTATAATTATGCAATTATTCGTGTTAAAAATACACTTATTTTTTCTTTGATAGTGATACTGGAATCCAGTCAAAAACAAGATTCCTTCATAAAAATGTAGTTAAATACATTTTTTCATTTGAAAAAGTGTATTTTTACACAAATATTCCAATGAAAAAATGTTAAGAAGTCTTTATAAAGATTTGGTAAAGTGGAAATATTCCACTAATCGGAAGCCTTTAATTCTCCAAGGAGCAAGACAAGTAGGTAAAACTTGGCTTATGAGAGAATTTGGGAAAACTGAATTTGAACATGCTGTTTACCTAAATTTTGAAAGTAGTGAAAGGTTAAAAGCCTTATTTTCAATTGATTTTGATATTAAACGTATCATTTCAATCATTGAAATTGAAGTTGGGCATAAAATTGACGCTGATAAATGCTTGCTAATTTTTGATGAAATTCAGGAAGCTGATAAAGGCCTGACTGCTCTCAAGTATTTCTATGAACAAGCTCCGCAATATTATATCATTGCGGCTGGGTCGCTACTTGGGGTTTCATTGCAAAAGAACGTTTCATTCCCCGTCGGTAAAGTAGATTTTATGCGGATGTATCCGATGAGTTTTTTTGAGTTTTTAGATAATATTGGGCAAAATTTACTTTTGGAATATCTTGAATCTGAAAACTGGTCAGTTATTGATGCTTTCAATGATAAATTGGTTAGTTTCCTAAGGCTTTATTATTTTATCGGTGGAATGCCAGAAGCTATTGCTAATTACATTGAATTTCAAGATTTGAATGAAGTCAGGGCCATTCAAGAGAAAATTTTATTGGGTTATGAAAATGATTTTGCCAAGCACGCTCCTACCGAAACAGTACCTCGAATAAAATTAGTTTGGAATCATCTGATTGGTCAATTGGCCAAAGAAAACCGAAAGTTTGTCTATGGACAAGTAAAGAAAGGTTCGCGTGCTAAAGAGTTTGAAGCAGCTATTGCGTGGCTCGTAGATGCAGGATTGGTTTTGAAAGTAAATATTGTTGATAAGCCCACTATTCCGCTCAATGCTTACACAGATTTTGATGTATTCAAATTATTTTGTTTGGATGTTGGCTTACTCAATGCCAAAGCACAAGTTTCACCCAAAATTCTATTAGAAAAAAATAATATATTGACTGAATTTAAAGGTGCTTTGACTGAACAGTTTGTGGCTCAGCAGTTAAAAATAAAGCATGAAATTTTCTATTGGTCAGCTCAAAATGCAACCGCCGAAATTGATTTTATGATTCAAAAAAAAAACGAAGTTTTCCCAATAGAAGTGAAAGCCGAAGAAAATCTAAAATCAAAGAGTCTGAAAGTTTTCTTTGATAAATTCCAGCCTAAACAAGCCATTCGCTTCTCAATGAATAATTACAGAGTGCAAGATTGGATGGTAAATGTTCCATTGTATGGGGTGAACAACTTATAATTCAAAACTCTTTCCGAAACTTCACTGGACTCATTTTGGTATGTTTTTTGAAGAAATTATTGAAATGTGTAACTTCCTGAAAACCAAGCGAATAGGCAATCTCTGAAACATTCCAACGGCTATGTTTGAGCATGATTTTGGCTTCTTGCAACAGGCGTTCGGCAATGAGTTGCGAAGTCGTTTTACCGCCGGTCTCCTTTACGGCTCGGTTGAGATGATTGACATGCACATTGAGTTGGTCGGCAAAATCCGAGGCGGTTCTTAGCTTAATTTCGGTATGGTTTTCATCAATCGGAAACTGGCGTTCGAGCAATTCGAGAAACAACCAATGGATACGTTGTGAAGCATTAATCGGTAGCTGCTCAATACGAGTCGAAGGGCGAGTTTTCATGGCATAATGAATCAACTCATAAATTTGGTTGCGAATGGCATCGTATTTATGAATATACTCTGAGCCGAGTTCAGATTCAATTTTTTCGAAGATTCCCGATAAATACTCAAATTGGGCATCTTCCAATTCAAAAACGTGAGTACCTGTTGGTTGAAAAACTTCGTACTGAATCAGATTCCCGAATTGATTAAAAAAATTGGCATTGAAAATCACATAAAAGCCCGAAACCTCGCCCTCAATATGTTCCCATTTATAAGGAATGAAAGGATTTGAAAAGACCAATGCTTGTTTCTCAAACGAAAAAACTTTATCGGCATAATGAATACGGCTACTGCCTCGACAGAGTGTAACTTTGAAGAAATCACGACGACGATACGGCACGGGCTTCGTGGCCGGATGCGGTAATCTGAACACATTGATATGCCCAATATCACGGCTGAGATTTTCGGGAATCCAATCAAATTTCCGTTGATAAAATTCTTCGAGCGATTCGAGTTTTCCGTTATTTTCCATGGGTAGCTGTATTTAAAGACGGTAATTTAAGCCAAAATTCCATACAATCTTATCTCCCGCCAAAGTTGAATTGATTTTATAGGTAAATATCGTTGATAGATATATCGGAAAATCTTTTTTATTCAAACTCAAGAAATGGCTGTAATAATAGCCGTCTTTATCATCGAGTGATAAATGAAAAACCTGTGGAAAAAAGCCTAAGTAATAGTTTTTGGAAACGCCAATATGCGGGAAACGTGGTTGTAGGGAAACGTACGAGCTTTTTTGAACACCATAGTTTTTATCTAAGCCTTTTGACCCCAAAATATGCAAACCCAACGAAAACTTAGAAGATTGATGCCAAACAGGCACAAACTCGGCAGCTAAGAAACGTTGCGAAACCCACCGATTTTCTGCCTTTCCATTCACCATAACTTGGCTGGGTCTGACCACATACGACGGATGCCCTCCCAAGTGCCAACTGAAATGTTCGGTACGTTTTGGGCGGTATCTGAGCCAAAAAATATATGACCACGGCTCGCCGTTGAGTCGCCAGCGGAGTTCGGGTTCAAAGAAAATATGCTTCTTACCAACTGTTAAATTGATAATCGTGGCGGGTTTGCCGAGCATCAAATTAGGGAAAAGCGATACACCATTGTTGGTTACTTGAATATTGGCCGAAGCATGTAAAGGTTCATTTTTTTTGAGCGAATCGGCTTTTTGGGCAAAAACGGCAACATTACAAAAAAGAAACAGTATGCAGGTTTTATTTAAAGTGCTATTTTGATTAAAAAAGTACATTTTGGAGAGGTAGAAATTAATTTATTCGCAAAATTACAATCAAATGTCTGTCTGTATTTAACAAAATTCAAAGTAAAACTTACAAAAATCAAACATAAAAAAAGCGGACTCCTCAATGAGAATCCGCCATGTAGAAATTAACACTAATAATATTATTGCTTTACTCTCACCGCCTTACAGTCGAACATCCCCATCAAACTTCCTTTTAGATTATCCTCATCTACTTTTTCAAAAGGAATATTTAAATCATAACCTGCCGCCGAAAAATAAACCGTCATTTTTCCATCGGCTTCTTCGACGTTAGTCATTGGGGCCGTTCCGGCGTTCGGGTCGGCAGGATTGGTCATTTCACCCACTAACTTACCATCTTTACGAGTGATTGTTGCCGTAAATTTAGCATCTCCTTGTGGAGTACCAAAGATGGTAATTTCCCATTTTCCAAGATAGAAATCGTTGGCAGGAGTTGTGGCTGTTTGAGCAAAGGAATTGAGGGTTAAACCCAATACAAAAAGAATAATAATTGCACTTAGTTTTTTCATTTTATTTGCGGTACGTCGCCACGTATGTTTAGATGATTACAAATTTACTATTCATGGTATTACTTTGTCTTTTATATTATTGGTATTTTCATTGGCCGAGAAAGAAAATAGAGTTTCTTCGCTATCTATTTCTTCTACTTATTCAAATAAGCAAAACGCACTAAAATACATTGGGTATTTTTAGCCACATCGGAGCAAGAGATAATTATTTCATCGTCCATTTAATACCGTTTTCAATCAACTGCACAAAACTTTGGTCTTTCCAAGTACTTTCGTCATGTCCCATCGAAGTATAAAACGTTTTACCTTTTCCAATCTGCTTGCACCACACCACGGGGTGGTCTTTGCCCATTCCAAAATTTTTATCGCTGGCTAAAAGAGGGATATTCCCACTCGGATTAATCATCTCTCCGTTGATTGTGTATAGAATACTGAAGCCTTTTTTTCGAGGATTTTCAAAAAACACATACCACTCATCGGTATGACTCCACGGTTGCGGAATCTGTGCAGTTATTAAGCTATCAGCTTGGGCATCTTGCAACACATCGGTTTTCTGAAACTGGGGCTTAATTGGGTGATGCGAAAACTCAGCACCAAGCAAGTTTTTCACGTACCAATCCCACTCATGCGAATTATCGCCCGCACCGTGAATCCCGATGAGGTTTCCGCCATTTTCTACGTATTGTTCCAAAACTTTTTGTTGTTCATCGTTTAATACTCTACCCGTCGAATTATTAAAAATAACGGTCTTAAATTTTGATAATTGTTGGGTATTGAATACCCCACCTTCTTCGGTTTCGTAGAGAAACCAACCATTTTTCTTGGCCAAATCGGCAATGATTGGCTTTGAAGCATCTATCGAACTCGCATGACGAAAGCCCGTTGTTTTTGAAAAAAGCAGGATTGCTGGTTTATCGGTAGAGAATTCGATGCTGGGGGCATCCGTCTCATACGAAACCGGAAAACCGTGTCTTACTTTGTAAATAAATACGGCCATAGCACCGCCTAACAAGACAGTGAGCCCTAAAACAGACCAAAGTAGAATCTTGATGAACTTTCTCATACTAACAGGCTAATATTGAGGTAAAACGGAATCTCTGGAACAAATGTAAAAAGATTTTGCATATTGTCTATTTTATAGACAATATTATTTTTTAATATTGTATCTTTAAATATTAATATTTTACAAATGGCCTTTTTCGAGGATAAGATTAGATTTCAATAGCGATTTGGCACTCCAAATTTTGAAAGAATAAATACATGAAACTATTTGACGAGACAAATTACATACATCAGCTTTCGATAGATTGTGTAATTTTTGGATATAAAGAAAAAGAGCTAAAAGTACTGGTCCCGAAGGTTAATATAGACATCCCGCTCTGGACGCTCCCGGGTGGATTTATCAAGCAAGACGAAAGTATAGACGAGGCCGCCAAAAGAATTTTGGAAGAAAGAACCGGTTTAAAAGATATTTACCTCGAACAATTTAGGGTCTTTGGCGAACCAACACGTATTAATCTTGAGATTTCGCAAAACCTAAATAAATTAAAAAATAAAATCACTGCAAACGGGATGCTCGATGATGCCGATTTAGTGTGGCTATCAAAAAGATTTATTTCGATTGGTTATTATGCTTTGGTTGATATTAACAAGGTGAATCCTAAAACGGGTCTATTTGATGAGTCGGTTGATTGGTATAATGTAAAAGAATTACCAAAAATGATAATAGACCATAACGAAATGGTCTGTTATGCCCTCGAAACATTACGGCAAAACCTCGACCAAAAGTTGATTGGGTTTAATTTATTACCCGAAACTTTCACAATGAAAGAAGTACAGGAACTCTACGAAGCAGTTTATGATAAACCCTTTGCCCGAAACAACTTCCAAAAGAAAATCTTAGACTTGGATGTACTCGAACGCCTCGAAAAAAAGTTTACGGGTGCGGCCAATAAAGCTCCGTATTTGTATCGTTTTTTTAGTAAATAAATGATAAGTAATCATTTGATTATCTGACTCGGTTGCTTAGGTGCAGGATATAAGTTAGTCGTAAATACTATACTGATAATCAGCTAATTATGATTCTTCGATTAACTACTTATCAGTATTTGGCATTTATCTGAATATTTCTGTTGTGTCGATTGACAAGATTTTGCTGATTTTATAGACCATGAAATAGATTCCAAGAATATCATTATTTACAAATTTTCTCAAAACTCAAACGGCTAATTGTAGGGTGAGACCCCAACGGATGTCCAACCGCCATCAATCACGAGATTCTGTCCCATGATTTGTCGAGAAAGAGGTGAAACCAGAAACAAGGCTGCATTGGCAATATCCTCGACTGTCGCAGGGCGGCCCGATGGTGTAATTCTCGACCAAGTTTTAATGTATTCGGCATCTTCGAGAGTTCGCTCGGTGAGTGTAGCACCCGGAACAATCGTGTTAATATTTATGCGGTGTGGGGCTAAATCAACAATCAAGTTTTTGGCCAATTGGTCGATAGCGGCTTTGGTCATTCCGTAGGCAGCTAAGTTCAGATGAGCTGCGTGAGCCGTTACCGATGACGTAAGCAGAACACTCCCGCCATGCCCCTGCAAAACCATCTGTTTGGCTGCCGCTTGGGTCAAGAAAAATGTACCAAAAAGGTTTATTTTTAGTAATTTTTCCATCGAATCGGGTTGGTATTCTAAAAAATCACCAAAGGTTGTGATTCCTGCATTGGCTATGAGAATATCCAATTTACCAAAGGTATTTACGGCAAATTTCACGATTTCTTCGATTATGATTATTTCCGAAATATCTCCACCAAATGCTTTACAGATACCACCTTGTTTACTTATTTTTTCGCATGCCGACTGAGCTAAATCTTCGTTAATATCGTTTAAAACAACCATCGCACCTTGTGCAGCCAATTGACTTGCAATTTCATAGCCGATTCCGACTCCCGCTCCCGTAACGATAGCTACTTGATTATTAAAAAATTGATTTGCCATTTATACTTTCAGAGATTAAAGTTTTTGATAAATTTTGTAAAAGTATCGAAAAACTTCATTCGGTGCTGAAATGTGCTTCTCTCCCATTCAAAAAAATGATAAAATATTTATTCTTACAAATGCAGAAAACGGAGAGAGTCCATGATATAACTATTACCAGAAGTGAGCTTGGATGTCTATAAGTAAGCAAAAACAAACAATAAAAAAAAGGGACGTCAATTCAACGCCCCTCAATCTAATCTATGATTAAGCCAATACATTTTTACAAAATTCAAGACATTTTTTCACCTCTTTTACCGAAGTCGAGCCTTCGGGTATTTTGTATTCCAACTCGATTGTAGCTGGGAAGCTGTACTTATTATCACGAATCAATTTTAAAGCCTCCGCAATCGGCGTATCGCCTTTACCCCACTCCAAATTTCCTCCACCGTTGGCTTTTGTTTGACGGTCTTTGATGTGCATACTCACGATTCGGTCGTGTTTTTGTTTGATAATATCCAACGGATTCGGATTACCAGCGGCCACAAAATGCCCAAAATCGAGATTCAACGAATTGGCTGTCGATTGCGACAGAGCCGTATCCCAAAGGGTGTAAGTCTGTTGCTCGTGTCCATGATAACCAACTTTTAGTCCGAATTTTTCGGCAATTTTGCCTAATTTAAGCGTATGAGCATCATTGCTTGGGTGTTCGAGCGTTACCTGATTTGCTCCGATTGCCTTAGCGGCTTTCATCCCATATTCAATCTCAGCTTCGCTACTTTGCAAACCAAAAGCATCGGGCTTAAAAGCATAAACCGCCACCCCTGCTTTCTTGTATTTTTTTCCCAATTCTTCAAATTTACCAATATCGGCACTAAGTCGCCATTTGGCCAATTCGGCACGGTAAGCCTTATTTTTGGCATCTACTTCTTCGAGTGTTTTCTTTTCATCTTCGGTCAATTCTTTTTTCTCGAATCGCTTACGCATGAGCGGCATAACCGAACGCATATCAACAGTATTTTTGGGGGCTCCAGCAAACGACTCGGCGGGACCGCCCATCAATTCGATGGCACTGATTCCGCAATCTAAGACATATTGTAGAGTTGCCTCGGCACTTTGGTCGGGCATATCTCTGAACGAATACGTGATTACCCCCACCTGAACCCCATTTATTAATGATTTTGGTCTGCCGAAGTTATCAATAATTGCAGGCATCCCGAAGACCTTATTGCTTAGTAATGAGCCAGTTATGAGCGTAGTTGCAGCTCCGAGAAACTGACGACGTGAGCTATTGGAATTTTCCATTTACTTGTAATTTGTTTTGAGTTGAATAATTATTGAAACGTAAAATCTTCTACTAAATACACTGTAAACTAAATAACTTTAACTTTTTGTTATCGAGTCCCTCCCTCTCCGTCGGGAGAGGGAATGAAAGGGTGAGGTTTAAAATGTTGATTTTTAGGAAGTTATTAACCTCACCCCCAGCCCCTCTCCCACTGGAGAGGGGAGCTAAAAAATATTACTAACTTAGTTTACAATGTACTAAATACACTGTAAACTAAATATTCCCAACAAAAGTCGGCCTGATGATATGAGCGTCTTAAAGTCAGATTTATCTCAAGAGCTGAATTTGATTAATGTTTAAAGTATATCGAAGGGTTGAATTTTGTGAAAGTTATAAAAAAGAAACCAATCTCATATCGACTGCCTATCAATACTGTCAATGAATCGTCAATTCATGTAATTCCTTCGTCGAAACCTTAGTTACAAAACTAAAAATGCCTACGAAGTCACTTTAAAAATAGCCCAAAATTGAATAATTATTTTACACTGTAGAAGCCAACTAAGGCTATTAAAATAGAAACCTATTTATCTAAATCTTGGTGTTTCCAAAGTTCTTGAAAGATTAAATTATTGGCTTTTAAATCTTCAAAAGAACCTTCGGCGACGATTCGGCCCTGACCCAAAACATAGACATAATCGAAGTACCGGAGCAGATGCAAACGATGCAACGACGAAACGATGGCTTTGTCGGCAAATGTATTGAAAAGGCGTTCGTAAATCAGCGTTTCGGTTTTGGGGTCAACACTACTCGTGGGTTCATCCATCAAGACAACATCGCTGGTTTGGGCCGCCAAAATACCACGAGCCAATGCCAAACGTTGCTTTTGTCCGCCCGATAGATTGACGCCTTTTTCTTGAATATTCGATTCCAGTCCGTTTGGCAATTGTTTGGCAGTATCGGTAAAATGAGCCTCTCTGCAAACCCGCCAAACGTCGGATTCTTCAAAGGGTAATCCGAGCGTAATATTATAGCGAATCGTATTCTCAAAAATCTCTGGTTCTTGCGGAAACAACGTAACGGTTTCGTTCAAAGTAGCCATTTGGTAAGGTTTACCATCTACCTCAAACACAAAACCATCCTCTGGCACATAAAGTCCTCGTAGTAAAGCCAGTAGTGTACTTTTTCCGCTACCACTTTCGCCAATAAATGCTATTTTTTTGCCCTTATGAATCTTGATTCTGATGTTATGCAGGCTCTGCGGAGCGTGTTCGCCATCGTAAACTTCTCGGTGCGAAAAGTTCAGATTTTTAATAGTAATCTCTCGCCAATTTTGTGGTAAAGATTCATTTGTTTCGGGACGATGATTTTTAGCGTAATCCTCCCCTATTGAGCGTGCCGTCTGAATATCAGTATTGTATTGCACAATCTCGGTATATTGCCACGCCACATCGTGAAAAACACTCGTAAATTGATTGACAAAACCCAAAAGCGTGACTAATCCGCCCACGTAAAAAACTTTATCGGGTTCGTAATTCTGATATACATATCCGAGCGTTATAACCGCATAAGTCAGCCCCACGAGCATATCGGCCGTAAACCATTTCCATTCGTTGATAATTACATTTCGGCGGAATGGCGGTAGTAAATCCTTGATTTTAGATAATAATCCTACCTCCATACTCTTTTCGAGCCGAAGCGTAATGACTGTTATGATGTTTGAGAGGCTATCAAACAAAGTCGAAGATATGACGTGTTCTTTTTCGTTAACTTCATCGAGGGTTTTGATAAATGGCTTATCGAATTTAAAAATAACCCAAATCGTAAATACTCCAATCAAAATACCGATGGCACCGAACAAAGGCGAAAAATAGAGCATTGCCCCAAACGAAAAGAAAAATTTTGAGAGGGCGTGTAGAAACATAAAACCATTCTGAAAGAAGTTTTTGAGTGCTTCGTATGCCTTCCGGATTCGATTTATTGTCGAGCCACTGTGGTGGTCTTGCTGCCACTTGACGGGCAAATGCAGTGTCTGGTGGTACATTTCCATCAAAAAGTTTCGGCTCATATTAAACGCCAACTGCCGCTCCATGACCCGAGCTGGCCCGTGAAAAGCCCACTCCAGAAACTTTAATCCCAAATAGCCCAAAGCATAAAGTAACGTGTATTTGAGCGTATCTTTGTAATCGTGTTGGATTTTATTGATAAACCACCCAAACAATATCGGATTCATTGAAAAAACGACATTGGCCAAAATAAACAAAAAATACACAAAAAGGTATTGCTTTCGCTCGTGTTTGGCATACTTCCAAGCAGTTTTTAGAAGTGAGACGTAGGGGTTTGCAGTAAAGCTATTTTTCATACTACAAAGATAACCAAAAAACAAAAGCCCAATGGCATTATACCATCAGGCTTTCGGTCTGGATTTTATCTTAAACTTACCCTGAACGAATTAAATAGTTAATCGAAATTCATAATCAACCATTAATTAACCAGTACACAGACTAATTTATGTCTTACACTTACTTGTTTTCCAAGCATTTGAGTCTTTGCTCTAAATCATTATTTTTCTTCTCTAATTCAATCATATAAAGCGTCAACTCTTCAACTTTCTCCATCAATTTCGCACTTACTTCGAGAATATCTAAGCCGTTTTTAGCCATTTGGGCAGCCGATGGTACATTTGGTAAATGTTTATTGGCTTTGATGAATTGCTCAACCTCTCTCAACGGTCTAAGTTTATATGAAGGTTCAAAGACATAATCAGCCCATTTGTCGGTATTGGCAACTGCTACTCTCACTCGCTCGGCCAAGATTCCACCTTTTACAAAAAGATTATAACCCGCAGGATAACTTGTGATGCCTCCGCCAATTGCTACACGAGCGTTATTCTCTGGTTGTAGAATACCATTATTCAAACCCCAACTTGAGTTAATTACGGTTGTCCCGCCTCCGCTGCCAACTACATCTGGTACCAAGATTACGAAACCTCTATCATCGACCGAAAGCACTTTACCATTCGATTGTGAAGTAGGGCTTCCGCTATTCATCTGACTAAAAAACATACCACTCGCTCCCGGCACCATACTATTTACCCAAAAACCATTGTGAAGGGTTGTTCCGCCCCAAACTTTAAGTCCTTTACCTAAGTGTACCTCGCCATTATTGCTGTTTGAGACAATGCTACCATTGAGTGTCCAGAGCGATGCCCCCCCACCTACGACGGTTCCACCAGTACCTACCGAATCTCTTGCCAAGAAAACTCGACCGTTTTCATCGACCGAAAGTACTTTACCGTTGCTTCTTGCAGCTACCAGATTACTCGTAATTGACGGCAATCTTAGACTCGGAAGGCTGATAGAATATCCTGCTTTTGGCAAAACTTCAACCCCGTTTACTGTCCAATAAGCATCATTTATTACTGTTCCACCTCCACTCGAAACGCCCACTGAGTCTTTTGTCAAGAATAGGCGTCCGTTTTCATCTACCGAAAGAACCCTCAAATTGCTACTTCTTAGGGGTGAATTGCTGTTGATTCCTGATAATCTTAGTCGATTAATCATTACTTCGCCAGCATTATTATTTTGAATATCTCCGTTCGGGCTTCTCAACCAATCTTGCGATATTACTACATTATTTCCGCCACCTAACGAATCTCTCGCCAAAATCACCCGACCCAAATTATCTAAGGTAAGTACTCGGCCATTTGATGCAACGGGTGTCGAGCTGGAATTGAGCTGTTTAAATTCTAAACCACTGATTCCTAACTGTTTACTATCTATCGAGAACGTGCTTGTTGGCTGATTAGTATTGATACCCACACGGTCTGACTCAAACTGACCGTAAATAAGTGGCGATGGTGTTCCGGAATTATCAATAAATAATTGATTACTGCCGTTGGCATTAGCCCCTGCTTGAAAACCAATGAAAATATTACCCGAACCATTATTGCCAAGACCAGCCGCCGTACCGATGGCAGTATTGGCAGAGCCACCTACGTTGTAGTGTAGCGTGAGCGTTCCTAAAGCGACGTTATAGAGACCATTTGTCATATTAAATAATGCCCCCGAACCTACTGCTGTGGTATAGGTACCAGTGGTCTTCATACCAGCTTGGTAACCAAAAAAGGTATTCCCTCTCTTGAAATCTATTAAGCCAGATGGTTGATTATTTGCCCTAAAAGCAAGAGAAAGGGTATCGGTTGTACCGATAAACGAGCCTCTCTCAAGGCCAGCATTACCCATCGTGAGCCATCCGCTGGTTTCTGCAATTGCACTACTTCTAAGACTGCTATTGAGAGCTTGCCATTTTTCGCCATTGTAGAAATAAAAACCTGATAAAAGGTCTGTTTGATAAACCATCAAACCAGTTGCAGGAGATTGTATCTCGTTGCGTTGTGCGAGACTCATCCTCGGAATCAACAACCCTTTTGAGGTAGATGAAATGTCGAGAATTGCAGAATTATCGGGCGTTGTTGTGCCGAATCCTATGTTTCCCTTTTGTGCAAATGATGAGTTGATGAACATCAGTAGAGCAGACAGCACTAATGAACACTGGATAACCAGTCTCTTTCCCCATTTTTTCATGACAAATTGTTAATTTTTTTAGAATACAAATTTAAGCGTTAAGCTAAGCTGCTGGATTTTGTAATTTATCTTTGCCAAATTAGGCACAAATAATATGCCAAAAACTGATTTAACGGATACGCAAAAAATTGATTTTTTAATGAAAATATCAATCTCCTACCCTCTAATCACCCCATAAAACACTGATTACAAGACATTTAATTACACAAAAGATAATTAAATATTATTGGTAGAGAACATTTTTTTACTGTACGATTGATGGATTACATCAAAAATAGTATCTGATAAACCTCAAAAATGGAAGACAACGGTTTCAAACGTAATCATCGCTTTAATCAAATCATAACTTCTATGATATTTTAAAATTATTCTTTAAATAATACAAAACTTTAATAATATTTGGTAATTCGCCAAATTGACAAAACAAAAATTTATTTTGGGATAAGTAAAGGAAACTTATTACTTTTGCGATGTTAAATACTGAGCTTAACCATAATGAAAAAAATCGCAGTTTTTACTTCTGGAGGTGATGCACCCGGTATGAACGCCTGCATTAGAGCAGTTGTTCGTGGGGCAATCTATCACGGTCTGGAGGTCTATGGCATACGTAGAGGATACAGTGGAATGATTGCCGGAGATATTATTCCGATGACTTCGCAATCGGTAAGTAACATCGTTCAGCGTGGCGGCACAATCCTCAAATCTGCTCGTAGTAAAGAGTTCATGACTCCCGAAGGCCGTAAAAAAGCCTATGAAAATATAATGGCACACGGAATCGAAGGTCTGATTGCCATCGGCGGAAACGGTACTTTTACGGGTGCCGAAGTTTTTTATAACGAATACCAAATTCCGACAGTCGGTTGTCCGGGCACGATTGATAATGACCTTTACGGTACTGATTACACCATCGGTTTTGATACAGCGGTGAATACATCGCTCGAAGCTATCGACAAAATCAGAGATACGGCCGATTCGCACGACCGTGTATTCTTTATTGAGGTAATGGGGCGTGACTCGGGCTATATTGCTATCCAGTCTGGTATTGGTGGTGGAGCCGAAATCGTGATGGTTCCTGAGACACATACACCGTTGAAAAAAGTCGTTTCGACATTGAAAGATGGCTGGAGTCGCTCAAAATCTTCATCAATTGTGGTAGTTGCCGAGGGGGACGAAGAAGGACACGCCACCGAGATTGCCGATAAAATCAAGAAACAAGTTGCCGATAAATTGGATATTCGTGTTACAACGCTTGGGCATATCCAGCGTGGTGGTACACCTACCGCTTACGACCGTATCTTGGCGAGTCGCCTCGGTCTCGGAGCAGTCGAAGGCTTGCTCAAAGGCAACAAAAACGTGATGGCGGGTATTGTGAACAATGAATTGATTTACACTCCGTTTATTGATACCATCAAAAAACCGAAGCCAATTCATGATGATTTGCTACGAATGGTACACATTTTGAGTCTGTAAAATAATGAAGGCGTTTCGGTGAAAATCGAAACGCTTTGTTTTTATACATACCCCATCACCCAATAGGTCAAATACCCAATGATTTCGTGAAAAATGTGCATCGAATACACGAAATAGTCTTCTCTTAAACCCAATAAATACCCTGGTATAAACTGAAATTCGTGCGAATTGTACGATGTTCCAAACGGCGTAACCTTTACTCCTACTTTCTCAAAACACTCAACCGAACGCTTCATGTGAAAACCCGAAGTAAGTAAAACATAACGTTGATTAGGGAAGTATTTCTTCAAAATTCTCGAACTGTAAATCGCGTTTTCTCTCGTATTTTTTGAAAGCGTATCGAGCAAAATATCTTGATGTTTAACCCCACATACCATCATAAATTTTGCAACTTCGGCACTCTCTATTTTGGTAATTTTACCTAAAATATTAGCACTTCCGCCGCTTATGAGAATTTTCTTTATTTTACCCAACTTATAAAGATGTATTGTCTGGCCAGCACGGTCGGCACTCTTACCCAGAAAAGTGTTCTCATGAGGCAGTTTATCGTCGTTTGTAATTCCACCGGTCAGAACAATGCCGACATCGTGTTGGGGCAGTTTTGTAACCGATGTCGGGGGGACCTCCCACCAAAGCATCAGTTCATTCACAATAAAAGGATTATTACAAACGTATAAGAAAATTATGGCTACGAAGAGATAACGCCTCGATTTGGTACGATTTTTTGTGATAAAACTAAAGATTAGCAAAATCATACTGATACCAATTGGCATCAGTACAAAACCGAGTATTTTAGAAAGGATATAAAACATGGGGCTTTAGCCTGTGAATTTTAATCGCTATTAACGAATTAATAACAACATCGAAACAGAATATTAACTAATTTTACAAAAATATTTAATAACCAGAAGACTATGAAGCGAATTTTGCTTTCTCTTTCATTATTGCTTAGTATCGCTGCGAGTACAAACGCACAACACAGCATCAAAGCCAAAATCAAAGGAGCTCCGAATGATAAAACCTGCTATTTGGCTCACTTTTTTGGGTATAATCAATACATAAAAGTCGATTCAGCTAAAGTTCAAGACGGGGTATTGAATTTTACAGGAGATGAAAAACTCAAAGGTGGAGTGTATTTAATTGTACTTTCGCCGAGCAAATATTATGATTTTGCCGTAAGTGGCGATGAGCAAAGTTTTGAGATTGAGGCCGATACCGCCGATTTTGTCGGAACTGCCAAATTTACTGGTTCAAAAGAAAACCAAATCTTGTTTGGATACCGCAAGTTTTTGAAACAAAAAGGAGAAGAAGCCGAGGCTCTTAACAAAATGTCGTCTTTGCAAAATGACCCAGTTAGCAAAGAAATGAGCCGTAAAAAAATTGAGGGAATTCAGAAAGAAGTCGATGATTACCAGAAAAAGGTGATAGCCGAAAACCCCGGCTCGTTTGCTTCTAAGGTTTTATTGGCAAATATCGACCCTGAAATGCCAAAAGAGTTGCCTAAAAAAGCCGATGGTCGCCCAGATTCTACGTACTTATTCAATTATTACAAAAATAATTACTTCAAAAACATTGATTTCTCAGACGATAGATTCCTGCGTACACCGTTTATTCATAGCAAAATCGAGCGTTATTTCCGTGATTTAGTCTATCAAGTACAAGATTCGGTTATCCGCGATGCCGACAGAATTTTGAAGTTATCAAAGAAAAACCCAGAGGTTTATCGCTACGCACTTTGGTTTATCACCAACAAATACGAAAACCCAGAAATCGTTGGTCTCGATGGTGTATTCATCCATTTGGCCGAGAATTATTACCTAAAAGATGCCACTTGGTTGGATTCGACCCAGAGAGCAAAATTCCAAGAAAGAGTAACGATTTTGAAACCTTTGCAGACCAACTTCGTGTTTCCGTCGCTTGTAGTTTCTGATACGCTCGGGCGAGAGCATACTGCGGTCATTGTAAAGAATCGGCTCCGAAATTGGTAGAATTTTATAATAAAAATAAAGGGCGAGTTACGGTCTATAACGTCAGCGTAGCTTATGATTTGAAGAAGATGAAGGACTTTATCAAAACCTACAAAACGGGTAGTATGATAAATGTCTGGGATGCTAAGGGCAAGTATTATTTCAAGAATAACTTTGATGTGTACTCGACCCCAACCACGTATATTTTGGATGAAAATAAACGGATAATCGCCAAACGGATTCCAGCCGATAAATTTGAGGATTTCATTAGTTTTTACGAAAAACAACAAGCTACCAAAACCTCAAATGGTAAAACTAAAACAACACCGTAGCGATTGCTAAATCCTCGGAAAACTCAATGTAAACTTTGTACCTTCGTTTATGGTACTCTCAACCTCGATTTTTCCGCCCATCATTTGAGTAAATTCTTTTACGATAGAAAGTCCTAAACCAATCGAAGGCTCGCCCGCGGTAGGTTTAGGGCTTAATTTTTGGAATCTATTAAAAATAAATGGAAGTTCTTCGGGCAAAATCCCCTGCCCTTGGTCTTCGATTTGGACGATTACGTTCGAGTCGTCTTTCAACAATCGCACAAAAACCATTTTTTCAGATGGCGTAAACTTAATTGCATTTGAAATCAAGTTATCGAGAATCTGCATAAAGCAATTTCTATCGAGCTGGCAATGTAATTTCTCGAAAGGGTAATCATAGAATAAATCAATCCGTTTTGATTTAGCAATTGGCTCAAAAAGATGTACCGAAAGGTCGGTCAAGTAATTTACTTCGGTATTTTCGATTACCAATTTCAATCCTCCGCTTTCAATCCGATTTATATTGAGTAAATGCTTGACAATCTGCGACATGTGCAACGAAATCTTCACGATTTCGTCGGTGGCTGGGGTACTATCAATTCCTAAAATCTTCGCTTTTCGTTTTACCTCCTCGGCCGCCAAAATAATTAGCTGAATCGGGTTTTGTAAATCGTGGGCCGCAATACCAATAAACTTATTTTTTTCTTCGTTGATTCGCCTCAGTTCAGCATTGGCTTCTTTGATTTCTTGTTCAAATTTTTTACGTTCGGTCAAATCAAAAACAACCGACCTATTCATCAAATAATTGCCTTTTTCATCATAAATTGCCTCCGAATTTAACAAAACTGGGTATTTTGAGCCATCTTTTCGGCACATTTCAAATTCAAGATTCGTAATTTTCCCTTCTTTCTTAAATTGCTCAAACGTCCTAAAAAAAATCTCAGTACCCTCCTCACTTGTCAATTCAATGAGTTTTTTCTTACCGACCACTTCATCACGCGTGTAGCCAAGCCAGCGGAGTTCGGTATTGTTCATTCTGATTACGATTCCGTTTGCATCAATCGAATGGTATCCGCAAGGTGCGTTCTGATAAAGGTCTTCGATTTCGTTGAGGGCATTTTCGAGTTGAGAATTTTTAACTTGCAATAAAGATTCTTCACTACCAATAATTGATTTGGTAGTAGAGGCCTCATTTGGGTCTAATTTTCTGTCTTCATCAATCGAAATGTATTTCGGCATAAACCCTCAATTTCTTATAAGTTGTAAGACGATGATATAGATAAACGAAGTTGCAATTTTCTAATTTTATTACATTACAAATCTAAAAAATGGCTAATTTTCGGTTTCAATACATAAATATACAATTTTAGATGAAACTACTCAGAATCTTACTCTTTTTTATCATTCATACAGCCTTGTTTGCTCAAACCGACAAAATCCTGTGGTACAACAAACCCGCCCAGTATTTTGAAGAGACGCTGGTTTTAGGTAATGGTCGGGTCGGAGCATCGGTTCATGGTGGGGTTTCTTCAGATAAAATCTACCTCAACGATGCTACATTATGGTCGGGCGAACCAGTCGATGGAGCCAATATGAACCCCGAAGCTCACAAATACTTAGCCCCCATCCGTGAAGCCCTCCGCAAGGGTAATTACCGTGCGGCCGATAGCTTAAACAAAAAAATGCAAGGCAAGTTTTCGGAATCATATTCGCCGCTCGGTACACTTTATATTGATACTCCGCACAGCGATTTCAGCAATTATTACCGTGAATTAGACCTAAATACGGCTATCTCAACTGTCAGATACCAAGCCGATGGGGTAAATTACACAAGAGAATACTTTATCTCGAATCCCGATAAGATTTTTGTTATCAGGATGACAAGTTCGGAGAAAGGAAAGTTAAATTTCAACCTACGATTTAATAGTTTATTGCGATACAAAACCAGCATAAAAAGCTCGATGCCTAATCAATCGGGAGCAAAAAACTACGCCATGAGTGTTTCGGGGTACGCACCAGTTCATGCCGAGCCTAATTACAGGGGAAATATTCCGAATGCGATTGTTTTTGAAGAAGGCCGTGGCACAAGATTTACGACACTGGCTCAGATAGTTCCGATGGGTGGTAGTGTCGTTAGCACAGATTCTACAATTGGTGTTACAGATGCCGATGAAGCCTTGGTTTTTATCAGTATCGCCACGAGTTTTAATGGATTCGACAAAAACCCTGCTACCGAAGGTCTCGACGATAACAGTTTAGCATCGGCAGCGATGAATAAGGTAATATTAAAGAAATTTGAAACGCTCAAGAACAACCACATCAAAGATTATCAACGATTTTTTAACCGAGTTAGCTTAAAATTGGGCACTCCGCTATCCGAAAATATACCAACCGATGAAAGGCTAAGACGCTACGCTACGGG
>JALOLV010000243.1 GCA_025455785.1 Spirosomataceae bacterium
GGTGGCGTTTGGGGCGAACACTCAATGGCTGCTCACCCGACGGTTTCGCAAGCAGAAGCCAACGCAATGGTTGAATATATTTTGAATATCAACGAGCCTCAAACATTCAAATCGTTGCCAATCAAAGGTACGTATTCGACCAAAATTCCGGATGGACAAAAAGCCAATGGCTCGTTTATGATTCGTGCGGCCTACAAAGACAAAGGAACAAAAGCGATGAAGTCTTTGGCAACCGAAGACGTAATCGTTTTGAGAAGCACGACACTAAACCCCGAATTTGCCGATAAAGCCAAAAGTACACAAATGGTAACATCGCTCGGTAGAGCCTATAACATGATTGGCAATAACGCCTATTTTGCATTCAATAAAATTGATTTGACAGGCATCGCCGAAATCGAGTTTACGGCACAAGCAGCCATGCGTTCGGGTGCGGCAGGTGGTATCATTGAGCTTCACGCTGGCTCGCCAGACGGCCCACTTTTGGGTAAATCTGACTTTTTAGAGCCTCGTGAGCAGCGTTTCGGGCCTCCACAACCCAATCAGCCACGTCCAGCGGCTCCACCAAAACCAAAAATCACGATTCCGACCAATGCAGGTCAGCACGATTTGTATTTTGTCGTGAAGAATGATAAAGCCAAAGATACCCAAATCGTGATGTCGGTTACGAGCTTAGAATTCAAACCAGAAGTTCCAAAATAAACCTATGATAAATTAATTGTGGCACGTTTTATTGTGCCACAATTTCATTGATGATAAATCGTATTTTACATCTCTACCTATAAAACCCTCCTCTTTTCTAACAAAATGCCGTACTTAGCCGTACCTTTGTGCTAATTATGGCATTTTTGCTTTTTAGAAATGATAAAAAAACGTAAACATAACCGAAAGATTGAGGACAAAGCCCCTATCAATCTGAAAGTGACCGAAGAAGCCGAATTGATGGCTTTTTTGATTGAAAAATTGTCCAATAAAAACCGCAATAACGTCAAATCTTTGCTAAGAAACCGCCAAGTTGCGGTAAACGGAATGCTTGTTTCTCAATTCAACCATCCGCTAAAACCCAACGACGACATCGAAATCAGGTGGAATCGCGGCTTAGATTCGAGCCATTATCGTGGACTACAAATAATTTTTGAAGACGAACACCTCATCGTAATCAATAAATCAGAAGGTTTACTCTCGATTTCGACCGATAACAAAGACCAACGCAACGCCTACGGTATTTTGCGTGAACACGTAAAAGTACAAAGTTCGATGAATAAAATATTTATCGTGCATCGCCTCGACCGCGAAACATCGGGAATCATGATGTTTGCCAAGAGCGAAGAAGTGCAGAGTCTTCTGCAAGACTGGTGGCATTCTACCGCCAAAGAACGTTTCTATTTGGCACTCGTCGAAGGCGAAGTGAAGCAGCAAACCGGTACAATTACCTCTTACCTTGCCGAAAACGCCGCTTTTGTGGTTTATTCAACCAAAAACCCAAAAGATGGACAAAAAGCTGTAACTAATTACGAGGTTTTGAAATCGAATCGAAATTTTTCGTTACTAAAAGTAAAATTAGACACAGGTCGCAAAAACCAGATTAGGGTTCATTGCCAAGATATTGGTCACCCAATTGTTGGCGATAAAAAATACGGAGCAAATTATAATCCAATCGGTCGAGTTGGACTGCACGCTTGGGTCTTAGGATTCGAGCATCCGATTACAGGTGAATACCTCCGCTTCGAGACGCCAATCCCACGTAAATTTTCAGAAGTTTTTTAATACTTTCTCCATAATCGCTGATAGAATTTTGAACCCTGTCAGCGATTTTTGCACACTTTTACAATTCGTTTACATCGTTTTACGAGCTTTCTTTTTCTTCTACCCGATAGGATTCTACATTTGCTTCATCAAAAAATTAAAACAAAAATGAAAAAAGCAAATCAAATCATCTTAACAATTCTGCTCGGCTTTATTAATTTTAGTTTCGGGCAAGACAAATTTTCAAACTGCTCGGCGGCTTTTCTCGACGATAAAATGATTGTCGAAGAATACTCCAATACGGCTAAAGCGAAAATCTCTATCAATGCCAAAGGTTGGCTTTCGGCTGGGACGGTATCGCTCGGAGACACCCAAAAGGGCGAAGCGGCCATGACAATCACCGAAAAATTCAATTTCGGAATCGCAATCAAAGACGGAAACAGTGGCACGATGATGCTGTATTCGACCAGCACATCTAAAAAAGTCGAAATCGAAAAAGTATTGGCAAAATGTAAAAAAGGCGATTATATTGTCATCCTCACTACCGACGACCAATACGCCCTGCCTCACAATGAAATTTTGGTACAATAATCAAATTTTACACATCATAAAAATATGAAAAAACTATTTTTTATATTGGTTACAGTGCTATGTGTAGCCAATGCTCAAGCCCAAAATACCCCTTTTAATGCCTTACGGCTCAGTGGCCAAACCATGAATTTCCAAGAAATTTCGTTTATGTCGATTGGTAAAATCACAATCACGCCGGGTGAGTCCAAAGACATAAATAAAGCAGACAAAATCAAATTCAGGATTTACCTCAAGCGAAGCAATCAAATCGTAAATCATGGACTTTCTTCTGATAAAAGAGAAATAACTGAAGTCGAGATTTCGGAGGTGCTGCAATACGCACACTGCGGCGACCAATTAATCATCGAAACAACCGATAAGAATCGCCCAAAAACTAAGCGAATTTTTAATTTGCCCCTAACAATGTTTAACTATATAGCTTTCATAAACAAAGACGGCTGTTAGGATTTATTCATCGAATCTGTGGTTTTAAAAAAAATTTACTTTAAATTCACCATCATAATCGTTTAGAAAGCAACCAATGCTCAAATCATTTTGGTTAATCATTGTCGTCTCAATCAGCCTTTCGATAGCGTCATTCGACTGGCTGCTTGGCGTTTCGGGCGAATATACTCAGAAGCAATTTTCTGAAAAAGTGAATTTGGCACTTCGCCGAACCGCCCATTTTATGCTCAAGTCGGCTGGGGATTCCACAACCCAAATCCAGCCAGTCAAGTCATTTGAGCCAAATATTTTTGTGATTCAGATGGAGAGTTCTCTCAACTACGATTTATTACCCAAATTGTTATCAGAATCGTTCAAAATCCACGAAATCAATCAAAAATATGATGTTTCGGTGCTGAACTGTAAAGATGGCGAACTCGAATTAGGATATAATTCTTACGATTTTTTATATAACAACGAAGTACCGTGCGGTGGGCGTCGGCAAGCCAAAGGATGCTATAATCTCAAAATAAGTTTTGCAAATCCTGTCGAAAAATCGAATCCTAAACCAATTTGGTTGGTATCAACTTTGGGAGTGCTTCTCATCGGATTCGTAGTCTGGAACCGTCGAAAATCAACTGGTAATAAACCTGATATTATCGAAAAAACGACTAATTCGGATAAACTCTTTTTTGCAGATTCGTCTTTCAGTTTTATTAATCAAATCCTCGAAACACCCGAAAAACTACATGATTTGACTTATCGAGAGGCTAAACTGCTCAACCTGTTCTTGATAAATCAAAACCAATTGCTCGAAAGAGATTATATTCTTAAATCTGTTTGGGAAGACGAAGGAATCACCGTCGGGCGTAGCCTCGATGTATTCGTATCTCGGCTGCGTAAGATGCTACAATCGGATGCCAAAGTGCAGATTACGACCATCCACGGAGTGGGCTACAAACTGATAATTGAAGAATAAATCTGAGGTTTTGGGCGAATGTAACTCGCCCCTACCTATATCTATTTACAACCGAAACCAAAACATAAAGCAACACCACCAACGGAATCGCTACGAATTTTAAGAGAATCAGAAGCAATACCGAAATCCCTAAAAACACATACTTGATTTGATTATCGGCCCAAGCAAAACTTTTGAATTTGAAAGCCAAAAGTGGCAATTCGGCAATCAATAAAAAGCTCATTATCAACGAATAAGCAATAAGATTAACTGGGTTTAGAATAAAATGAGCGTAGTCGGGATGGTATTCTAAAATCAACGGAAAAGATGCCACTACCAAGGCATTTGCCGGAGTCGGAACCCCAATGAATGAATCGGACTGACGTGTATCTACATTGAATTTTGCCAAACGAAGAGCCGAAAAAATTGCTAAAATGAGTGGAATGTATTTGTAGTAATCGTTGCCAAAAGAAGCATCACTCATCAAGAATAGTTTCAAAACCATAAAAGCAGGCAAAGCTCCAAAAGTAACCATATCGGCCAGCGAATCAAGTTCTTTACCAATTGGCGACGATGAGTTCATGGCTCGTGCCACAAATCCATCCAAAAAATCGAGTACACCAGCAATAAAAATCAAGTACGAAGCCATCAAAAGATTACCTTCAAAAACCTGCATAATACCCAAACAACCACACAGCAAATTGCCGCAGGTCATTAGGTTTGGTATGGTTATTATTTTCATAATTATCAAGCCCCTATCTTGTCGAAAGGGGCTTATGATTATTTCAAAATCTTTAAAATTAACTTATTTATTAGTCCAATAGTCAACAACCGTAACTTTGTCGAGGTGCGGACCCACAACCGAGCCAAAAGCCTTATGAGCAGGGTGTGGCAGATACGCATCACGGTCGGCCTCAGAAGCAAACGTCAGCAAAAAACAATGAGTCAAGCCTTGTGAGTGGTTCTCTGGGCTATTGTTTGTTCCCCATTCAAAGCCTTTAATCTCTTTGATTTGACTCGGAAGAGCCTTGAATGCCTCTACGACCTTCTTGACGTCTTCGGGCGAACTTGTATCTTTAAACTTAAACAAAACAACGTGGCGGAGTACTTTTCCGTCTTCTTTTTTCTGTGCCATCGTACTAAATGATAATCCCAAAAGGGCAATAACGGTGAATAGAATGGTTTTCATTAGAATTTTATTTTGATGTATCTTTGATACGAAGGTAAAACATATTTGTGAATTGTAAAACGAGTTTTTAACTCGTTTCAAAAGCTAACCCAATGAATAAAATACAAATAAAGAGTTCAAACCCAAAGACCTACGCTGTTATCATTCCCGAAATCGGTGCGATACTCGCCGAATTGGTCATTGACGGATGCTCAATCATAACCTGCCCCGTTTTTGATGATGACTATCTACGTGGCAAACCCTCAGCGTTTTTATTTCCGTTTCCGAATCGCCTCGAAGACGGTAAATACACATTTGAAGGCCACGAATACCAAATGCCTATTACCGAACCAGCCCGCCAAAATGCGATTCAT
>JALOLV010000531.1 GCA_025455785.1 Spirosomataceae bacterium
GATAATCATTGTCGAAAAACCAGTCAAAACCGTTAATGCCGAGTAATTGACAAATGGTTTGCGAAATTCGGCTGTGAATATCGAAAAATCAGGTTTTAGTGAGAAGCCGCCCAATCGTATGCTTCGATAAATCATTAAAATTGTCGGAATAATAAATGCCAACGTCCAAATCCAAATAAAACCTTCAAAATCAACCCAGTTGAGGGCTAAGACAATAAATGAAATCAGCAGCCAAAACCTTTGAAAAAACTGACTTAGAAATGTTCCAGTGGCTGTATCGTAAAGGTTTTTTGCGTAGTTATCGAAGATATTGAATAAAAGTTGTCCGAGCGTTATTGGTACTAGTAGATAAAAATATTTGATGAATAGAGCCGATTTTTCGCTGTTTTCAGTTTTGAATAATGGTTGTAAGATTTCGATTTGCTTCAAAAAACTATTTCCGACTAAAACATTATTTCTATAAAAATACAAACCGATAAGGCAAATCAAAAAGCCGATTGAAGAAATGAATATCCCAGAAAATAGATAACCATTGTGTCCTTTTTTAGGATTATAAAATGAAGGGAAAAAACGCCCGCCAGCACTATTGAATCCAAGATTTGAAAGTTGAATGAGGATGTACATATAAGAAAGCAAAACTGCTAAAAGTCCGTTTTCGGCCTTTGAAAGTACATTTGGTACAATAAACCATTGGCTTATTGCCCCCACAATTACTCCGGCATACGAAAAAACGGTACTTAAAAAAACTTGCTTTTTTACTGTATCCATATTATTTCTCCTACATCTTGAATAAATAAAAAAAGCTGCCGAAGCAGCTAAAAATATCGAAATTGCTTAGAATTAAGCTGTTTGCAAAGGCTTATAGAATTTTTGAATCAAGGCAAAGATAATGCCCTAAGGTTGGGTTGGCAACTGCTGATTCTGGATACAAGAAAGCAAAATTGGTAATTAAAAAGAATATCAATGAACCACCCAACGAACCCAAGATTACATTAAGCGTATTCACTTTCTTCAATGCAAAAAATCCGAAAGCAATCACCAAAGCAAAGCTAAGGTAAGTAACCCACATTCCTTTGTAAAATCCAAAACCAGTCATGGCTTCTAAACAAATATCACTGACCAACATAGCCGCAAACGGAATGATGAATGCCCAATGTTTTTGTTTGCTGAAATAAGCTGCACCAAATAAACCGATTGCTGTTACGGCTGTAAAATTGAAAGGATGCGGAAGCAATCTGGTGAGTGCTGCTAATAGTATGATGGTTACTAATGTTGATGTACGCATTATTTGATATGTATTTATGGCACAAATTTAGGTTTGATTTGTGAAGTTTACAAATAAAAATAGTAGAACGGGTTTTTTACCCGTTCATAGTTTCAATATAATACCCAAGTATCTTTACTTCCGCCTCCTTGAGAAGAGTTTACAACTAACGAACCTTTGCGGAGTGCAACCCGAGTCAAACCGCCGGGTGTAACATGAATTCCATTGCCATAAAGTATGTAAGGTCGTAAATCTACGTGACGCCCCTCAATGCCATCGCCAATGACGCAAGGGCTTCTCGAAAGCGAAATCGTTGGTTGAGCGATGTAATTCCTTGGGTTGTCTTTAATTCGTTGTCTAAAAATCTCATGTTCTTCTTTTGTCGCTTTTGGGCCAATCAACATCCCATAGCCGCCAGCTTCGTTTGCCTCTTTGACAACCAATTTCTCGATGTTTTCCAAAACATACTTCATGTCGTCTTCTTCACCACAAATGTAAGTATCTACGTTCGGGATGATGGCATCTTCGCCGAGGTAATATTTGATGATTCTTGGTACATAAGCATATACGACTTTGTCATCAGCAACACCAGTACCCGGAGCATTGGCAAGAGCAATATTCCCTTTTTTATAGGCCTCAAAAATTCCCGGAATTCCAATTAGCGAATGTGGATTAAATGCCAATGGGATCAACCGTTTTGAAACCTTTGGTTGTACGCATTTTTACATATCCATCCGAAACTACTAAATCTCGGTAATCGACCAACTCAACACCCATTTGTTGAGCCAAATATGAATGCTCAAAATAAGCTGAATTGTAAATACCCGGAGTTAAAACAACAACCGTGGGGTCGGGGCGACCTGTTATGTATTGAAGTACTTCGAGCAATTTTGCAGGATATTCTGAAATTGACCTTACACCCGATTTTGAAAGTACATCTGGGAAAGTTTGCTTAGATAATTCGCGGTTTTCGAGCATATAGGATACCCCAGACGGACAACGGAGGTTATCTTCTAATACTCTAAAAATGCCATCGTCTCCACGGATTAAATCTGTTCCTGTAATGTGTATATGAATGTCTTTTGGAGGGCGAATACCAATACATTGAGGCAAAAAACCTTTGCTCGATTCGATAATTTCGCGTGGTACAATACCATCACGAATTATATTTTGTTTGCCGTAAATATCTTTTAAGAATTCGTTTAATGCCGTAATTCTTTGAATCAATCCTCTTTCGAGACGATTCCACTCAGAGGCATCTAAAATTCTTGGAATCACATCAATCGGTATTATCCTTTCGGTGCCACCTTCTTCTGAGTAAACATTAAAGGTAATTCCAGCCGTTACCATGGTTCGTTCGGCAGCGTGCTGGCGATTTTGTAAATCTTGCAGGGTTAATTGTTCAATTTTATCTCTCAATACTTGATTGCCCACTCTACTATCGCCGTTGGCTTCGAGCATTTCATCAAAAAAACCTTCGGTTTGGTATTGGTTAAAGTTGTAATTCATATTTCTTTGGTTTG
>JALOLV010000019.1 GCA_025455785.1 Spirosomataceae bacterium
CACCGATTCGGCAGGGCGAATCATGCACGAAGCCAAATCGAATGGTGGCTCTGCTACTTGGGATTTACAATACCAAGGTCGAGCCGTTCAAACTGGTATTTACTTGATTTTCAGCGTTTCGAGCGATGGACTCGAACGTTCGATTGGCAAAGTAGCGGTTGTAAGATAGAATTTTTATTTGGCATTTGGCACAAACAAAACAGCATCGGCAATCACAACCCCGTCGGCACCTTCGGTACTGATTTCTACCATATTTTTGTTACCTTTTTCGAGAACATAAGCCCCGAGGTAAATCCAATCGCTCTCGGTTTGGTTAATTTTTAGATTCAGATTTTTCTTTCCAGCCGTTGTCCAGATATTTACCGTCAGATTCTTAGTTCCTTTTTCGTGGCGAGGCACATACAAATAAACCTTGTATGGCATTGTAATCGGAACTTGGGGAACAAAATAAACCGACTTTTCTTCGTCTTCATTAGGCTGCGTAATTAAGTAGCTTTTGCCATATCGCCCCGCCCCTTGGGGTTCATTTTGCCATTCTCCATCAAGTTTTACAGACTGAGCATCATCGTTATCTACCAAAATATCAGCCTGTGCTTTATTGGCTAATGGATTTATTTTCAATTCATTCTGCACTTTCTTGACATCAACTTGCTGAATTGTCATGTTAGCATTAATCGCCATGACTGCCGCCACCGCTGCCGACTGTCCCAAGACCATAAAAACGGGTTCCATCCT
This sequence comes from Spirosomataceae bacterium, assembly GCA_025455785.1. GTDB lineage: Bacteria > Bacteroidota > Bacteroidia > Cytophagales > Spirosomataceae > JALOLV01. The sequence goes on from JALOLV010000019.1 coordinate 736, forward strand.
GATAGACCCGTAGGCAATATGGCTCGCCGAGAGACAAACCGGCACGAGTAAATTATTGCATTCGGCCGCTTTTGGTACGATGGCACGGTACGAAATCGGGAACGGATTTGGCGTACCTTTCTGCACATCGCCCTCGTTCATTACCATCATTTTACCGTCTTTCTCGATTACTATTCTCTGGCAATTGTGCGAATCCATCGTGTAAGCAGCCATCCCGACTCCGTCATTCACGACTTCTTTTCCTTCGCAATTATTCTGAGTCATCACGTATTCACCGACCATTCTGCGGGCTTCTCTCACATAAATCTGTGGACTAAAGTGCTGATTCTTAGCATATTCATCTTTAGGATACCCCCATTTTTTCATTTCTTTTCGCAAATGCTCGGGTACTCGCTCATCATTGCCCAAAAAATAAAGAAGGCTCTTGGTATAATGCTCGTGTTTCTCTATAATCTTTCGGCGAGTCTGATAATCGGCTTCGGCATAATCGTAGTTTTCGCCAATCATGTCAGTTGAGAAAGGCCCCGAATTGTTAATATCCGTCTTGCGATGCGGCATCGGCTGAATGTGCATCAATGCCCAGTTTAGCCTTTGCGGTTGTTTTTTCTCAATGTATCGAAGCAATAATTCAAACTGCGAAGCGTCGTATCCATCGGGTTTTGTAATCGGAATCTGGTTTTCGACACTATCCGTCAGGCACAACCTAAAATTATAGGCTTGTAGTTTTTTATCTCCACTGCCATTTTCGGCCAATTTTTCGGGACTAATTCCCCAAAGTAAGCCACTTTCGGGTTTTCCTTCGATTTTATAAGGGTCAATTCCTTCGGGAAACTGGTGTTTATCGAGCAATTGTACACCGTTCCAAGTTTCGTTATAGACCGAATTTGCCTCACGCCCTACTGTATAACTCACACCAGCACGAGCCATCAAATCGCCTTCGTAGGTGGCATCAATAAATACTTTTGCTTGGATTGTAAGCGACCTCACCCCCAGCCCCTCTCCCTGAGAGGGGAGTTTTGTGGATTCTAAAACAATAGATTGGATTTTTGCACCATTCTTCTTTACCGACTTAATCTGCTGACCATAAAGCACTTGCACATTGGCTTTTTCTAAGTAATTTCTAAAGATACCTTCGGCAACGTGAGGTTCAAAAGTCCACTGTTCGAGTTTTCCGTAATGCTTACCAATCTGCCTGTAAAAATCACGAGAAAGCCCCGTGATGGCATATTTATTACCAATATCAGTTTGTCCTAATCCACCCGACGAAAGCCCTCCGAGATGTTGGGTAGGCTCAACCAAAACAACTTTTTTTCCGTACATTTTGGCGGTATATGCCGCAATCACCCCTGCCGATGTTCCGCCATAAACGCATACATCATACATTTGGGCAAAACCCAAGTTTATGCTCAATAGCCAACAGCCAATCAGAGTTTTTATATTCATCGCCTATTTTTCGAGATTATGATTCAAATATTCTAAAAATTGAAAACATAAGCAAAAAGATAATTTCTATCGCCGACAAAAAATATTTAAAAAAAATTTAAACAGTTTGTCCAGTTTAGTTTTGCTCGTTCGTCATTCGTAAAAAATCAGTAAATTGTAACACTTTAAAACTTTACGAACATGAACAAGTACATGCTTACCTTCTGGAGTGAAATCCAATCTGAAAATGAATTTGCCGAACTATCGCCCGAAGCCATCCAAGCCGAAATCGAAAAATGGAATCAATGGATTGGCGGAATTGCCGCACAAGGAAAACTAATCTCTACCGATGCCCTGCTACCAACTGGCAAGGTTATCTCTGGCTCAAAAAACGTAGTCACAGATGGGCCATTTACCGAAGGCAAAGAAATTATTGGTGGATTTACCTTGCTAACAGCCGATAGCATCGAAGAAGCCATTGAGTTATCGAAAGGCTGTCCAATCTACGAAACAGAAGGACGAGTAGAAGTACGCCAAGTACAAGTATTTGAATAAAATGAATGAACTGAACCAATTAGTTGACCATCTTTTTCGACATGAGTCGGGAAAGATGGTTGCCGTTTTGACTCGCCTTTTTGGTTTTCGGAACTACGACATTGCTCAAGATATTGTGCAAGAGACACTGCTTGCGGCCTTGGATAACTGGAAACTCAAGGGCATTCCCGAAAATCCCACGGCTTGGCTGTATTCGGTAGCCAAAAACAAAACGGTTGATATGCTTCGGCGGCAAAAATTATTTGATGAAATCGCTCCCGAAATCGCACATCAATCCCAAAACGAAGAGAGGATGCAAAACAGAATTGACAATTTATTTCTCGATACCGAAATCGAGGATAGCCTGCTACGGATGATGTTTGCGTGTTGTCATCCGGCTTTACCTACTGAGGGGCAAATCGCACTGATTTTGAGGACTTTATGCGGACTAAGCATTGAAGAAATTGCAAAGGCATTGCTCTCAAACCAAGAGAATATCAATAAAAGATTGTATCGTACCAAAGATAAAATCCGAGCCGAAAACATCGAACTCGAAGTACCAATTGGCAATGAATTACTCGACCGCTTGGACGATGTCTTGCGGGTGATTTATTTGTTATTTAACGAGGGGTATAATTCATCGAACAACGACTTGGTTATCAGAAAAGATATTTGCGATGAAGCCCTCCGATTAGCCCATTTATTAGTCAGCCACCCTGTTACAAACTTGCCAAAATGCAAGGCGTTATTGGCACTGATGTACTTTCAGGCTTCGAGGTTTGATGCACGAATTGATGATGAAGGCAACATTATTTTATTGCAATACCAAAACCGAGAAAAGTGGAATAAAACACTGATTAGCAATGGTTTTTATTTCTTGAATAAATCATCGGAAGGTAATGAGATAAGCGAATATCACATCGAAGCGGCGATTGCTTCTTACCATTCACGGGCCGAATCTTTTGAGGCGACACACTGGCAGGCAATCTTGGTTTTGTACCGAATGCTCGAACAGATAAAACCCAGCCCTGTCGTCAGTTTTAATAAGGCTATCGCTGTTGGTTTTGTCGAGAATCCGCAAAAGGCAATCAATGCTTTACTCAAAATCGAAGGTCTCGAAAGTAATCAATATTACCAATCGGCCTTGGGGGATTTCTACGCAAAACTCAACGACGCCCAAAACGCCCGCCAACATTATGAAAAAGCTATAAAATTGACTAAATCGAAAGCCGAATGGAAATTGATTTGGGATAAGATTGAAAAAATTGCTTAGACAAATGACAAAAAAGTGATTTCCTAAAAAATAGTAAATAATTATTGACAGATATAATTTTAGTCCTTACCTTTGCAGTCCAAAATAATGGAGGTTTTAGCTCAGTTGGTTAGAGCGACGGATTGTGGTTCCGTAGGCCGTGGGTTCGAGCCCCATATTCCTCCCAAAAAGCTCAATTCTTCGTTGGATTGAGCTTTTTTGTTTTCTCTCGTTTGGTACTGCCAGCACATTTTTTACCCATAATATTTTAAAAATCTTCTTTTTTTATCATATTTACCAATTATTTTGCTCATCAACCAAACAATTAATACAACCTTTCGTTTTGTTTTTACGTAAATAAATCAAACGAATTATTATCGCTAAACATGGTACTTAAATCTAAAATCGGAATCCTCGTTGCTGCTGTACTTCTATCGGTAGCTTCGTGCAAAAAAGATGATGTTGACCCAAACTCTGGTACGAATACGAATACGACAAATCCAGTCGCTGTTGCAAACCCTAATAAAGAAGTAAATGATTGGATTTATGAGCAAATGAAAACCTATTATCTCTGGGCCGATAATATTCCTGCAGATAAAACAAAAACTAAACAAACGCTCGACCCAATGGGTAAAAATGCCGATGGTTATTTTTATTCATTGCTCAATGATTATCCAAATACCGACCGCTTTTCGTGGATTCAACAAAGCTCGACCGAGCTTGTCAATTCGCTAAATGGTATTAATAAATCTACCGGAATCCGTTACAGTATTTTCTTCATAGATTCTCAACAAAAAAATTTAGGATTCTTTGTAAACTATACCATCAAAGGTAGCCCTGCCGAAAGAGTTGGAATCAAGCGTGGCGATATAATCTTAACAGTAAACGGTACTCAGCTAACAGTCGATAATTACACATCTGCATTGGCCAACGATAACCTAACACTTGGTTTTGGGATGCGTGACGGCAGCAACATTGTATCGAATGGCAAAACTATTAGTCTTACTAAAGAAGAAGTAACCGAGAATCCGGTACATTTCTCGACAGTAATCAACAAAGACAATAAAAAAATTGGCTATTTGGTATATACCCAATTCATTAGCAATAATGATAACGATTTGCGTAATGTTTTTGCCGATTTTAAAGCCAAAGGAGTAAACGAACTCATACTTGATTTAAGATTTAACGGAGGTGGATTTATTTCATCGGCAGTTGTGTTGTCGTCATTGATTGGAAAAGGTGTTAATTCAACAAAAGTAATGTACACCGATGAGTGGAATAATTTGGTAACGACCGAGTTTAAGAAAAGATTTGGCGAAAACTACTTTACAAAAAACTTCAGAGACGAGCCGAATGCCATCGGTAATAACCTAAGTAGAGTCTTTGTTTTGACCTCAAGGAGCAGTGCATCGGCAAGTGAGTTGGTTATCAATAGCTTGAAACCGTACATGGATGTAGTCTTGATTGGTGGCAATACTTTTGGTAAAAATGTAGGCTCAATCACTATATCTGATGATAAAAAACGCTGGACCTACGGGATGCAACCAATTGTACTACGCACAGTAAATGCACTCGGTAAGTCTGAGTACGGTACAAGGTCGGGCTTTACGCCAGACTACCCTGTTACGGATAACGTTGTGCCATTTAAGCCATTCGGCGATGAGCAAGAAACACTCCTGAACAAAGCTCTTTCGATTATTACTGGCAAGCCAGTTGTGATGTCGGTTCCAAACGGTCGTCAATCAGCACCAATCAGATTAGAAAGACAAGTGAGTATCAACCGTGCTGATAACCCAAGAATGGAGATTAGCGATATGTTTGCCGAGCCCTTGAAATAAGATAGAATCCGAACATTTTTTATAAAAAGCGAGTTAATCAAATAACTCGCTTTTATTTTTGCAATCTTTTCAACCAAATAACCCGTAAATTAAATCAGATGAAAAAACTCATTCTTACTTTTATATTTTTGTCTTCGATACAGGTATTTGCCCAAGAATCTGACCCAAAGGCTATCGAATTGGCCGATAAAGTTATGAAAGCCTTAGGTGGTACAAAAGCATGGGATAATACCCGACACATCACGTGGAATTTCTTTGGTAGCCGTCGTTTAGTTTGGGATAAATGGACAGGTAACGTAAGGGTTGATAATTTGCGAGATGGCATGACCTCATTAATCAATATCAATACCGAAACGGGCAAAATATTTAAGAATGGAACCGAAATTACTCAGCCTGATTCGGTCGCAAAATATGTAAAACGAGCCAAAGGAGCTTGGATAAACGATTCGTATTGGTTAGTAATGCCCTATAAGCTGCGTGATGATGGTGTAACGCTAAAATACATCGGTAAAGAGAAAACCCAAGACGGTAAAGACGCAGAGGTGATTCAGCTAACATTCAAAAATGTCGGTAACACGCCCGATAATAAATACAAAGTATTCATCGACCCTGCTTCAAATCTGGTTGTTCAGTGGCAGTATTTCGCAAAATTCACCGACGAAAAACCGGGTTTTACGCTGCCTTGGCAAAACTATAAACCTTACGGAAAAATCTTGCTAAGTGGCGATAGAGGCGAGCGTAAATTGACCGACATTAAAGTTTTTGAAGCCTTGCCAGATGCTATCTATCAGTCATTTGATAAACCAGATTTTAGTAAAGCAAAAGATTTTAATACCAAAAAAGATACTTTTTGAGGTAATTATACCATAAAACGGCGGATAGAAAATTAAGTAAACATAAGTAATTGTTCGTAAGTTTTTTCAATAACAATTAACGAATACCAATTAACAGTGGCTTGCCACCTAAAAGTGTGAAAATTAGAATTAAATGACTGGAGTTTTAATTGTAAATCTCGGTACGCCCGATAGCCCATCGGTATCGAATGTCAGGAAGTATCTAAGAGAGTTTTTGATGGATGGTCGTGTGATAGATTATCCGTTTATCCCTCGATGGTTGCTTGTCAATCTCATCATTGCCCCATTCCGTGGGCCAAAATCGGCCAAGGTTTACCAAGAAGTTTGGACCGAAAATGGTTCGCCGCTCAAAATCTACGGCGTTGCCAACGAAAAGCAACTTCAAGAGGCTCTCGGCAACGACAGCGAATACGTTGTGAGGCTGGCGATGCGTTACCAAAATCCGAGTATCGAAAGCAAATTGGCGGAGTTTCAGCAAATGGGCCTAAAGAAAATCATCGTTATCCCGTTTTTTCCGCAGTATGCTTCGGCTACGACAGGCTCAGTTTATGAAGAGGTCATGCGAATCGTTACGAAATGGCAGGTGATACCCGAATTACGGATTGTCAATTATTTCTACGACCATCCGAAATTCATCAAGGCATTTGCTGAATTAGGCAGAAAACACCTCGCCAATCACCACTACGACCATGTGGTTTTTAGTTATCATGGTGTACCCGCACGACAGATTCGTAAGGGAGATTGTACTGGCAATACTTGTAAACTCGGTAGCTGCTGCGATACTATCCATGCCCTCAATCAGCATTGTTATCGTGCCGAATGTTTTGAAACTACTCGCTTATTGGTAAAAGAATTAGGACTCAAAGAAGGCACATACACAACTTGTTTTCAGAGCCGTCTGGGGCGTGAGGTCTGGATTCAGCCATACACCGAAGACGTCGTGAAAGACCTTGCCAAAAAAGGAATAAACGTTTTGGCTTTCTCGCCAGCGTTTGTGGCCGATTGTCTCGAAACAACCATCGAAGTCGGAGAAGAATACAAGGAATTATTTGAAGAAAACGGTGGTGGACACTGGCAACTCGTAGAGAGCCTCAACGACTCTGAGGCTTGGATAGATTTGTTGGTGGATTTAGTAAAAGAGAAATAAACTTTTGGAGAGAGACGCTCTTAATTATAGAATCAAGAGCGTCTATATATTACTTTTTTTGAAACCACTGAAAATAGGTTAGTAATGAGCAGATACGAGAAAGAATCTCTGAAGCAGACCTTTCTAAAAATAACCAAACGGCTGATTATCAACACATTAAATCGTTAAGTTTTAGAAAAAATATCCCCAAATACTGCCAGCATTGAGTAGTAATTGCGAATTATACAAGCGGTTCGCCTCAGCCTTGACGAATTACGAATAATTAACTGGTTATCAGCCGTTTAAAAATCAATATCTACTCAAATCATAGAGCGTTATTTTCTTTCCAATTTCTTCGTCTAATCTTTCCCAGCTTGATATTCAAGCACGTTACCATAATATACCACTCCGCCGGCAATACAATAAGACCTGTAATAGTGAGTTCGATTTGCTGTCAATACTCCTATATCGGCACTGAAACGGAACGGTACTGAACCAATATTTGAACCAACTTTAGTTTTTGAGTTATTGATGTTTGGATTATTGTTGCCCTCTGCCCAACAAAAACCGTATTCACTTATAGCAGGGTTACCTTGTGTAAGGATGGTGCCAAATAGTGTGATTCTTAGCGTTGAACTATTTTTCGATAACGGTTGAGTACTCAACGTTGGAGCAGTGATTTGAAGCGTTTTAAAATTCAAAACCGAACCGTAGAAAGTCTGACCGTTGCTCACCACATAGGCCCTAAAATAATAGGTAGTATTGGAGTTAAGATTTTGTGCTGAAAAACTATATTCTCTTGGGAATGAACTTATGCTTGTGCCTCCAATCCATTTGATGTCATTGGTGGTTGGATTAGAATTGGTTGCCGAATAACAGATACCAAACTCTGAAATTGGGAATGAACCCGCCGATACTACATTCCCACGCAAGGTTGCCGTGTTAAAGGAGATGTTGGTAGCAGCCAGCGTATTTACAGTAGGATTCACAACTTGTGCCGTCCTAAAATTGAGGGAATTGCCGTACACTGCCACGCCATTGTTGATGGCATACGCCCTGAAATAGTAAGTAGAATTGGCAGTGAGGTTGGTGATTCCGACTGAATAAGCAAAAGGAAGTGTGCCAATTGCTCCGCTTTTTATGGCTTTGGTATCATTAATTGTAGGGTTTTGATTGGTTAGAGAATACACAAAACCATATTCACTGACTCCCAAGGTGCCGGTAGCAATGATTTTACCTGAGAGTGTGGCTGAATTGAACGTAATGTCTGAGGAGCCGTCGGTGGTAACACTTGCGGGAGAAATAGCCAATGTTTTGAAGGTCAGAACAGAACCGTAAGTGGTTACTCCATTTGAAATTACATAAGCTCGGAAATTGTACGTGGTATTGGCCACCAAATTGGTGGCATCGAGCGTATATGAGCTTGGGAAATTAGTGATATTTCCGGTTTTTGAGAGTTTGGTGTCATTGACCGTCGGATTGGTATTGGTCGATGATAACACTATGCCATATTCAGAAATATCAAATGAGCCTTTGGATTCAAGCGACCCTTGAAGTTTGGCAGAATTATGGGTTATGGCCGTTGCTGAAACCGTTTTTATGCTCGGTTGTAAAATATCCAAAGTCTTGAATGTCAATACTGAACCGTAGGTTGTAACACCGTTCGAGATAACATAAGCCCTAAAATTATATTGGGTATTAGGTAAAAGTGATGTTGCGTCAAATACTTGTGTGAATGGAACCGATGTAACGTTTCCTACCTTTGAAAGTTTGGTGTCTGTTGTGGTTGGATTTGAATTGGTTGATGAAAGAACGACTCCAAATTCACTAATCGGATTTGTTCCAAGACTTTCGATGGTGGCACTTAACTTAGCTGTATTGAAACTGATGTTCGTAGCAGCATTGGTTTTTATACCCGGCTGAATAATATTTAATGTTTTGAACTTTGCGGCCTCGCCATAAATTGTTGTTTCACCCACTTGAGCATAAGCCCTAATATGATACTCTGTATTTACTTTTAGATTAGTTATTGTCTCACTAAACTCAATGGGCGTGGGCGTAACTCTGTTTATGGCTCCTTTTGATATTTTTGAGTCAGTAAGGGTGGGCGTAGCGTTATTTTCGGCATAAACGAATCCGTGGTCTGAAATATCCTGATTGCCGGAGTCGTTGATAGAACCTTGAATAAGAGCAGAGTTTACGCTAATGTTGGAAACCAAAATTTCTGAAAATTTGGGCATTAAAATGGGTTCTGGTTTTTCTTGGCATGAGGATGCCATCAAGAAAATCGTATATAAAATGATTAGTTTTGGTCTCATTGCTATTAATAATTTATGGATAATATCTCATTGATAATACGCTCCTTTCCATCAACATCCATTACCGAAATTTGATATTGGTAGTTTCGGCTCTTGAATACCTTAGTATCAGTGAATTGCTGATTCGATGGTTCAGAGTTGCCTATGAGTGATGGTTTTCCACCATTTTCAGAGCGATAAATTTTAATTTGTTTGGCGATGGGTGAACTTATTTCGGTCCAAACGATTTTAATGCCATTATTCATCGTCTCATAACCCACCTCTCGGGGCAGTATATTCCCTACATAGTTCAAGTCCAAAATCTGCTGCTGACTAAGGAGGCTTTTATTTCCTTTTGAATCAAGCGATTGCAAATAGTAATAATATATTGAATGAGTAGGTTTTAGCGTGTCTTGATAAGAGTTAATTGAAAAAACAACTGGTTCTTTATTAATCAAAGTAGGTTCTTTCTCATTGGCCGCTTTGCGATAAATATTATAGGCAATGATTCTGGGATTTTTGGCGTTCATGTTTTCCCAATAAATCAAAGAGTGATTGTTTTCATACTTCAAATCAATGTCATAAGGCGGCTCTAAATCCGATAATTTGGCCAAAGAAAGATGTTCTTTAAAACTTAAAGCCTCAGAGCTTTCACTTTTTTGATAGGTGTCGTTTTCAGCTTTTACTGTGTAATAGAGTGTTTCCGATTCAAAAGCAGCCGAGGAGTCAATAAAACTACCTTGGCCATCTTTAGCCAAAATAAAATCAGATACCTGCAGATATTTGTCATTCTCTCTGGTTTTTCGGTAAACATAAAAACCTCGGGTATGAACATCACCCGATGAGAATTTTAAATGAGGATATTGATTAAGAGACTCAATAGCGAAGGTACTTACAGGCGTAGCCGGTATATCCAAGTCATAAACATACTTAAAACTAATGCTTTGGTGCTTTCTATTAAAAATATCAATCACCTCGAATCGGTAAAAATTTAATTCATTGGCAATCTCGATATGGTCTTTCCAAGAATTTTCTTTTGGGGAAAAAGACGCTAATCTCGTGTATTTGCCGTCTATTTCGCGGCTTTTGAAGAGCGTTATTGATTGAATAAATTCTGGATTGGCAAATGCCCAATTGAGTATTACTTCACGAACATTCGGCTGACTTTGGGTCTCAAATTTGGTAACATTAAATGAAACATTAGCAGGAATGTTATCGGCTTTTGTAAAGAGCTGTTGGGGGTAAATATTGCCAAAAACATCTTTAACTTTCAGGCTGTAGTTGTAAATTCCATTGTACTTTAAGGTTGTATCAAGCAAAACGAAACTCTTTTCGGGTCCATTCCAAGCCACTACGGCATCGACTTTGTTAAATTGATTTGAACTAATTGATTTACGCGATAGCTCAAACTTAAAGAGATAATGATAAGGAGTATTGGCATTTAACCAAAGTAAAATTTTCTTATCGTTGGTTTCGGTTTTATACAAATTGAGGTCTCCGTAATTCCACGCTTTTTTGTAGGTAAAATCAATGGTTTTACTCAAACTTCCGTGTGTGATTCGATACTGATATTTTTTGTTTTCAGTGGCATTTTTATCCAAAAAACTATATCCAAAAACATACGATAACTGGGGCATGATTTCAATCATGGAGATGGTTTTAGAGTCATTAGATTGAAATTTTGTCCAGACTTGGTCTATATTCTCGGCAGTTGGGGCATCATCTCCAAAAATCTCTTTTGATTTATTGATATTTTCCAAAAGCTCTGCTTTAGAATTTGGTCTTTTTAATATGCCCACACGTTCAAAACTTATTTCTTTACGCTCGATGAGGTATTCTGCTTTTGAGTCTCTAAGAGAACCCACTTGTACAAAAACACCTTTGGGAGTATTGAAGGCAAGAACTTTCAATTCTGATTGAGAAAAAGACTTAAAACTGACAATAAGCAATAAGATTAGATATGTAATTAACTTTTTCATCATTGAGTTTTTTCGACGGTATGTTTGATTTTATCACTTGGCATGGCATTGCCGCAATCGTTCAAGCTAAAATCTATATATGGTTCTTCATTTTTGTATCCTGCTCGGGCAGAGATAGTTTTGCTTACATTGAAACCTGCAGAACCCAAGGGAGTTTCTACACCTAAAAATACACCCATGGTTATGCTTCCACAACCTTCTAATTTTAAGCTCGCCATAGACTCTTTAATGGCTTTAAAACCCTTCGTAATATCAGGCGTATTTATACTTCCTTCGGTGGCAATTTGGATATTGGCATGTGCTCCTGCGTATGCACCTATCCCTAAAATTTCGGCAGAGCCTTCAATGGTAACGCCCCCATAAGAATAATTACCACAAAAAATGGTGGCGTTGGTTCCTTCGTTGTATTTGAAATAATTTCGAGATTCGCCGGCAATCCCGACAAACACCTTGCCTTTAGCTCCTGTTTGCAGGGTCTCATCAAAATAAGAATAGGTATCATTGAAGGGTTCTATGGAAACACTGCCCGATACCAACATTCCCTTTACCTCATTCTGAAACACCTCCGGCAGAGACTTTTTCACAGCCAAACCTAAAAAAATGGCTTGGTCTTCAGGATAAATGGGCTTGGTGTAGTATCCACCGATGAAACTATAACCTACAGTCAAAGGCAGAGGCAATCCTGCAATAGCCACATCGCCCACTCCGTTGGTCATCATATACATACCATTTCCGCCAATCGCCATTGATACATTGGCCGAATTGAGGTTAAATAAGCCAAGTGGAACCGGTGCAGGAGGCGTAAATAGGAATTGTCCTCGAACTTCTTGTCTTTGAAAATTATAATACAAACTGAGCTGTCCCATACCCGTATTCATGCCTTTGATACCTACAGCACCAGACGACGGGTCGGTTTCGATAGCTCCTTTGACTATGAAGGTTATGGTGCGGTTTTTTTCATCATTAAGTAGTTGATTGAATCCTCCTGAACCGCTATTGGGTAAAATGGTTGTTAATTTGAGGTTTTGCCATTCATTTGATACTACCGACATACTGCTGTATTCGAGACCCGTCTTGATGGCAAGGTATTTACTCTCAAGCGGTATTTTTTGATTGGGCTCCACCGTGATGTTTGTTGTATAGGCATTACCCGATTTGCTATGAGAAAGGAGGGCATCTACAAAGAAATCCTTGCCCGACTGGGTATCGTAAATTCTGAGTTTTCCTTTTGAGGTAAATTTACCTTGTGTTAAGGTTTGTGAATTTACCATGTCGCTGGCATCAAATCGCACTTGACCTTTGCCTTCTACCGAAAAAAACATGGGTTTGATACTTGCCTTGATTTGCCCGGAGGCGTTTTTGCCATAAACTATTTGTCCCAAAACGCCTTCTGAACCCGGATTTTGGCTTTTCATGTTAGGAATAGCCAATGAGGCATTTCCTACCATGGTGAAGGCATTTGGGCCGATGTCAATGGTATTAAGTTTAAAGTCTAATATGTCAAAAAATCGCAATAATGAACTTGAAGGACTGTTAAGTTGCTGCTGATTATCTGAGAATAAATTCATGGTGCCAAACTCCAATTTTTGCCCTTTTTCTAAACCATCCAAATTACTAACCGAGGCGGCTGTTTTTACACCTGCTGGTGCTGCAAGAGTGAACTTCCAGTGGGGTTTGTTGTCATGATAGGCATTGGGGTCGAAGGTGAAACTTGCCGTTGCACCTTTGGCAATTTCGAGCGGAATAAGCCCTCCAAGTGTGAAATTTTTGGCATCTTGCTGGTCAAAATTTTGGGAGTCGATGATGAGCTTATCTGGTTTGATAATCAAGTTTTTTAGAGAAACAGCTACCAAACCGGTGTTTACCAAAACTTTGGGTATTCGCAAGCCCCCATTTATTTTGTCAAATATCCAAGTAGGTGTGTAGAAATTGGATTTTTGCCCGCTTACTTTCCATTTTTCAAGATTAAATGAAATCTCATTTCCTCCTGCAAAGGGCAAAATAGTTTCGGGCAAAACAGTTATAAATCCAGCTTGTAATGATATATCAGAGGGTTGAATTTCAGGAATTTTTGTATGTAAAACAGTGAAAATTTTTACCGAATCGCCTAAAATGTACGATTTTGACAAATCTGAGCTGGCATCAAAACCGTGTACCTTATATTTGGCTGGTTCTAATTTATCGGCCGAAGTGGCCGTGCCTATTTGTAGCTTTCGTTGACCTGTCTCTCCCGTACGGAAAATGACCACGCCCGAAGGATTGTTGTTCTCGGCCAGATTAAATTTACCTGAAAACTGATAGGCTCCTTCAAAAGACGAAAGTCGCAGTTCTACAGCCCCAACCAGCTCGGCTTTATCGCCCGTTTTCTTAATTTTTATGGCGGGGAATTCCTGCTGTAAGATTGGATTGAGCAAACTGGAGTTTGGGGTGGCCTTCCCTTGCAATTGCGTACCTATCACCACAGCAAAAGTACTTTGACTGAGTTTTATTTCGGTAACCGCTGGCTCGTGAGAATTAGAACCCGCAGCAGCTTTGACCATTTTCAGATTCACAAAATCCAGTCTAAGATTCTTGTCGGCAGTCTTAAAGGTCGGGTTATCGGGCAGATTGTAGAAATAACCAGAGGCCAGAATAGAACCATTGTCCGAAGGTTGCGTTTTTTCAATTTTCACCGGCCAACCCCAGATATTCTTTATGTTCAATCCTTTGTCAAATTTCAATTGCAGGTTTACTGTAGCTTTGGTCTGTGAACCCGTCCATGAGGCCGTTTTTTCTTCTCCCAAATAACTACCTGCTGCCGAAGAAGAGGATGAATTGCCTGAAGGATTATTTGGATTGAGAACTGTATTTTGCAAATTTCCAGTATTTGGACTTACCTGAGCACCCGATTTTTGCAGTTCAATCAAATTAGCCGTTTTGACGGTTTGCTCGTCTTTCATAACCCAGACTTTCAGGTTGTTTTCAGACTGAGGAATACCTCTAAGTGTACAGTTGCCTTTTTCGTCGGTATAACATTCGGTAAAGTTGGTAGTATTATTTCCCCAGTTCTTACCCAATGACTTGATATATACTTTTGCACCTTTTGAAGGTTTTGCTACGCCATTGTCAAGCTCGGTAACGGTGGCGAGAAGCTCTTTGCCTTTGTCAAGAAAAATCTCAAACGGAACCGGTTTTTTTACAACCGGAATAGCGATTTCTTTTTCCCATACGGCATAATTATCTTTTAAATCAGGTTTAACTTTCACTAAAAATTGAGTGCCGGGGCTTTCGAATTCGACCAATACCTGTCCTTTGTTGTCGGTTATATAATCTTTTCCGTTTACGGTTATTTTGGCATTGGATATAGGTATTGCCACATCAGAAATCACCTTGGGCATTACCACGAAAATCATCCTGTGTTTTTTTCGATAAACAACTAATTTTTCGTTAGGAATTTTGGTAATACCTGTTTCATTGATGGTGTAGGTAAGTTCTTCCGAGAAATATTCCAATGAGCGGGGCAGAAGGGTGATTTTTTGAGTTCCAGAGGGGGCTGAAAATAGAAAACATCCTTCAACCTTTTCAACATCTGCTTTTTCAATATTCTTAAAAATCGTTGAATTTCCCACTTTAATATCGGCAATTACTTTGTTTCCATCTTCATCACGAACACATCCAGCCAATATCCCGTTGGGAACCATCTTGATTTCGTTGGTTTGCAATAGTTGCCCAAACAAAACCGTAAAATAATTCTTCACGTTGTAAGTGGTAGCTTGAAAAGTTTCATTTTTTGAGGATACAGACCCATCAAAAACGCCCAGTTTGTATCCATCTTTCACGAACTCAATGATGTAGTCTCCGGGTTCAACGTTTTTAAATTCAAAATAGCCATCTTGGTCAGTGTCGTCGTAAGCAAGGGCTTTCGCTATACCTGTACCCAAAGCCATCGTTCTTTTTTTCAAAACCACAACCACATCTTTCAATGGCAGGTTGTTTTCGACTACTTTGCCTTTGATTACTGCCGGAGCCGAAGGAAGAATGAGGTCTGTTTTATAGTTTCTTAGTTGATAAGTGAGATTAAAACTTAAATTATCTATACCTAAGTCTTTGCCTAAGACCACGCCTTGTAAATCGGTTTTGAAATTGGCATCTTTGTTCACATCAAAAACCTTAAAGACGTCAATTTTGCTGTAAACACCGATATTTTTATCAGAAAAAGCATGAGCTACAAATCGCTCGGACTCATTGCCCAGCCTTACAATTCTATTCACTTGAATTTTGCCAGAATTATCAGTTTTGCCCAGACTTATTACACGCTCAATGGTGTTGTTTGACAATAAATATTTGTGCGAATCAGGAATTTTCAAAGAGCTTTTTGTTGAAGGCGGCAGGTTTTGTCCTTCTTCAGAAGGCAAGTTTGCATTGGGTTGTTTTAATCGTAAAAACTCTATGTTTATATTTTCGAGAGAACCACCTCCACCGCCCATTTGCCCTGCTTTTGTATCGTTTTTGGTAGCGATTTCGAGACCAAAGCTTCGCACTGTACTCACCATTTCTGGTAATTGAATTACTTCGCCCGGCAGTGGGCTTATCATCACAAAAGGCGAGTTATAATAAGGATTTTCTACGACTAAAATAAGCGTTTTTTCGATGGTATGAGAGGAGGTAAAGCCCGGATTTTTGATTGATAAGACTCCCGACTTTAAAGTATCAGAAAGCATGAAGGCCAAGCTGAAATTCCCATTGGCATCAGTACTACCTGATGCTATCGGCACCATAAAATCCTGATTATTTAAACTTTCTGACCCAAATTTGTAGTCATTGGCATTCTTAAATTCACCTGTTCCATTAATAAAATCCAAACGACTCATAATACTCCAGTTTTTGGTAATCTGATTCATTCCAAAATAATTGTCTTTGGAGCTTATTTCTTTAGCCTCTACCCCATTGATGGCATACACTTTCAATAAAGTAATTTTTACATTGGCCAGCGGTTTTGAAAGTAAGTTTGGTTTAATATGATTTATAGCCCTGATTTTATAGGCGTTAGAATTACCTTGCTGAACAAAATTTGGATATTTTGATTCATCAATAGTGCCATCAGGCTTTAGGCTAAGGTCTTCGGGAAAATTGAAAAATAATTTCCCCGATACGGTAGTCATAAGCTTATTAAGATTTAATTCAGGGTCTATTTGGAACTGATTTTTAGGCTTTGATTCTTTCTTTTTTGTTCCTGCAAAATCAGGGATATTCAACCCGCTGGTATTTCTGTTTTTACCATAAACAAAACTGCGGATTTCGCTTCGGCCTCCATTCCGAAAAGATGAACCCTCTGAAGTGACTCTTCCACCACCTGCATTTACTTTGTCGAGGGCGGTTACTGCCCATGCGTATTTTCGGCCTTCCACCAGTGGCGGGTCAGCAGGCCCATACACGTAGGTGGTTCCATTGACTATTTTTTCGAAGAAAGACGGATTGGTACGGGCCAGAAAAGCGTCATTGGGGTTACGTTTCGGGTCAAACATTTCCACAATCTTCAATTGATATTGCGTGCCTGCCGGAGAACCCGCTGGCGGAGTCCAGAGAAAAATCTGATTTTGAGGTGTTATGGTAGTCACTTCTTCATCGGCAAATGGCTTAATTAATATCGGCGGCTCTAATTGCGTAAGCCGAATAGTGGTGCAGCCTAAGGGACTATCCTGAGAAAGTGGAAAATTCTGACGGGTAAAATCAAAGGCTCTAACACAAACACTGTAAGTACCTTCGGGCAATCCGTTCTGACGTTCTATTTGATTTATGGTGGTTCCACGCGTACTAAGACTATTTACATCAAAAAGTGTCTGCAAATCTGAAATAGTTAATGTAACAATCGCATTGGGTTGTAGTGTAACTGCCCTACTTGCTCTGAAATTTGGATTGGTGAAAACTTGTATGCCATTATCGCCCGTAATATTGATTCTTAGATATACGCTTTGGGCTCTCGCGATAGTGTTTCGTAACGTTATCAAAACTTTCCCGGGTTGGTTGGCGTAGTCGCTAAGGCGGGTGCTGTATGGTGGCACCAGATTTACCGTTACATTCACGGTGTTTTGTGCCAAAATCTTCACGGAAATAAAACAAAGAAAAAATAATATTTTTGATAATTTCATAGCTTTTTTTTAAAAGTTAAAAGTATAGGCCAATTCACCCGTATTTTCTTTAAAATTGACCGGATTCGACGATGATGTCAAACTATTACCCAAGTGAACCACTCTTAATGAAAAACGATGAGCCGAAACCGGTTGATAACTGCCGTTGAGGCTGATATTCAGAATTTTACCCTTTCCTTGCTCACTTGTGTTTATCAGATATGAATTTGATGTGCTGATTTGAATCTTATTTTTTAAAAACGATTTGGATGCTCCTATTGACCCTCCATAGTTTTTGATATTCAATCCCGCCACTTCATTTTGAATATAATTTACCCCTGAATTGATGCTCAATCCACTTGCATTATGTGTAAAGGTATGATTGAGCAATGCCACCGTACTATTAATTTGATTGAGTGATTTGGTGGTCTCATTGGCATCAACCATTGAAGTTTTATTTAATGATAAAATAATGGTTTGGGTATTTTGCTCGCCTGCCAGTATTATTCTGGGAGTAAGCGAAAGATTTCCGGTGGTTTGTGCCAACAAGTATTTGTTTTGTACCTGCTGAACAGTTGGGGTCGAATTACTCGAGAAATTCGTATAGTTTGCATCTAAGCCAAAGATATTGTTTATATCCCACGATAGATTACCCATTCCTATCACCCTTTTGGTAGTGGCTTGTTTTTGCTCTTTTAGGTTATCATTTTGGAGTCCTATACTTCCCATAAGTCTAAGTTTTCCTTTCAATAAGTTAATTGTAGGACTTAGAGTGAAATTTTGTATGTCATTTTGGAAAAAATATGCCCCCATAGTCTGAAAATTGGGGTCAACATATTGATAGCCGACCTTGATACTGAAAGATTTTTCTCGATAGGTGATTCCTCCTGAATAGGCTCCGTATCTTTCGGTAGAAACGTTGAGTTTCATGAGTTTACCAATCTTATCGACGAAAAAATTACTCGAATCAAGCGTAACTGCAAGTGTAGAGGTGTAGTCTAAGGTATAGATGCTGTACCCTGCTTCGGCATTTAGCGTAAGTTTTTTGAATAGTTCAATTTTCAATTCAGAACCTAAAACCAGATTTTCTGCTGGGCGTAGTTTATTAGTATTAATATCTCCTTTGAAGCCCTTTTCTGTATCCTTGGCTTTTAAGACCGAAATATCAAAATGGTTTTTTTCATTACCATATCCTATCTTGAAAGATGTCCCAAAGCGACTAAAATTCAAGGGTATAGACTCACCACTCACAGAGTCCACATCCATGGCTTTACTAAGTCTGCCGGTCATAAAACCCAATCGCAGGTTTTTAGGATTAAGTTCGAATCCTCCACCCAGCATGGTGTGCCCTCCTAAAGTATAGGGCGAAAACGAAATATTCCTATAACCAGCATGAAGAGTTGCCCATTTATAGGTTGGACTCATGCCAAATTGGTTGAATGGTTGTCTGAAACTTCGCTCTTGTTCGCTGTAAGTAAAAGATACAGGAATGGCAATACCATAAATCGAAAGCGTTGGGCTGCCAGTAAGAATATATGAAAAGGGTGAACGTCGGTTTTCAATCCCCGAAGCCGAGTACAAAATACTTCTCAAATCAATATTCCCTGATATGGCAAAGGGCTTTTGTTTGCCGATTTGGTCAAGATTTTGAGCAAAAACAGCAGTATTATAACCAAAGAGGATGATGATATATTTTAAAAAATGGTTTTTCACGGCTAAATAGCATTATTGCTACGTATTTAAAGACAAAAATATTTCAATTTGAGAGATGCGTCAATCGGATAAATATATGGTTTTTAGTCTAATACCCCACATCCAATTTCATTGTGCCAAAACCCAAAGTATTAAACCACGGCCCTTGGTTTTGAAGGTTATCGAGCGATTCTACTCGAATGAAATAAGTATTTGTTTGGTTGTTTACGACATGATTGATAGTATTCTGACTGAGTTGCTGAATGCTCGATGCTTGAGAAGTAGTGCTTAGGCAATAGCTGTTGCTTATGGCTCCCGTAAGAGAATTTTGAACATAAAGGCAAGCTCTGATTCTTCCGACTGCTGTATTATCAAATAAATTTGCCGAGAACGACCTGATGGTAGAACCCTGAATGAGGTCGAGGGGTTTTTCTACATAATGATAAACCGCACTGGGCGACGTACTCCATAAACTATAATTAGGACTTGGCGTAAAATTTGCGTTGCCTCCGCTCAATGAACCTTCGTCAGAAAACGTAAAATCAAACGGTGAAATATTGATGGTTGGCTGAACCTCAAAGTTCCAAAAATCATCCGTATCTGCAATCATAACGATTCCACGCCCATTGACCGACGATAGGCTTTCTATTCTGATATTGCCATTTACATCAAGTTCGTAGGTTGGGTCTATGCCAAGCCCGAATTTTGAAGTACCCAACGTTTTTGAAATAAACTCAAATTGATTTGTCGTATTTGAGAAAACCCCAAAGGTGGTAGCATCTCGCATACCGAGCCTCCCAACTTCGGTATTTCCTGCATTATTTGTAAAAACGATTCCCGTAGGTTTTGATGGGGTCTCCCAGCCATACAACCCAAGCCGACCATTACGAATCTCAAGTTTTTCGGCGGGCAAAATACCATCGGGCATATTAACCCCAAAATTACCATTCGTATTCAAGACGATACTCGGGGTCGAACTGTTGTTATTTCCAAAATAAAGTGGATGATTAGAATGGGTTTGTAAATAGGCTCTTGGAACGGCTGAACTCATGTAAGTTCCTAAACTTATTGTGCCGTCGGTGTGGGTCAGACCAATATTGTCTTTTTTGATGCTCAATCCCGCTGTTTGGCTATACTCGTTTTAATATTCATAAGTAACAGTGATTGTCCCGATTCTAAGGTTGGCAGCATCCCAAGTAGTAGCGGCATCATCGCTGGTTCGTTTGGAAGAAATCTGCAACACATAATGATTGCTGAGTTTATCAATCGTAGTAGGCGAAGCATTTGCGGATATTTCGACTCGTGAAGCACTATTGCCGTTGGATTTTGAGCTACAACTTACAATATCGCTAACACTTGCCGAGTTGGCGATGGCTTGTAGGCTGACATTCAGATAATTGGTCGTGGAGTTATCGACTACGCTGGCTCTGATGTTGGTTACTCGTACGCCATTGGGTAGCTGTATGGGTGCATGCAAAATGGCCGAATTGCTGGTAGTGGCCGAATAATTGCCCAAGCCCGAGCTAATCACAAAGTTTGCTTTGCCATTTGTTCCAAAATCATAAATTGATATGGCGTGGGCTTCGACCCGATTCATTTCGGCTTTTACGATTTCGCCATTGGTGGTTGCCAGTAACAAGTTTTCTGAATTATCGTTCGATTCCCAACTTGGCAGATGTAAACGCCCTTGTAAGGTCAAAGCATTGGAGGTTGGGGTGGTTCCTAAACCCAATCTTCCATTATTGACATTCATCATAAACCCGTAAATGCCATCTGTAAATACCGAAAGATGGTTGTCATCGCTCATTTCGAGCCTAAAACGTGGGGTATAATTGGGGGCATTATCATCCGTAAACCAAACACCCGAAGGCATACCTGCCGAAACTTCGCCCGTAAATCGGATTCTGCCCGAGCGAATATCAAGGCGTTCGGTTGGTGTTTCTGTACCGATACCGAGGTATCCTGCCGGAGAATAAAACAACTGTGGCGAGCCATTATTCGTCGAAAAGGCAATGCTTGAATTGGTAGTTGTTTTTAAAATCGCTTGATTTAGCAAATCAGACTTTAGAACATTAGTACCTAAAAGATTGGAATTGGTAAAGCTGGCGATACTATTTCTGACGACTGCGGGAGGGGAAACATCGGGTTGCAAAACTAATGATTGAGAGAATACTCCGAGGGGCAATAGTAAAAATAGGATGAGATTTTTCATGGCCAAAATATTAAAAAACGTAAGGACTATACGAATACTTGATGTTGGTTTTGATATACTGAAGGTTCGACCCTTGCCAAGTAGCTGGAGCGTCAAAGTTATCAATTGATGATACGATGAGTGAATACATATTGTTTGTATTATCAATGAATTCAGCAGGAAGGGTAATGGTCCTACTTCTCGGAGAGGCATTATTTACATTAAAAAAAGTGTTTAAACAACCAATTTCTACCAAATTATCGCCGTTATAATTAGTTTTTACTAAACAAACTTTCATGTCTCGGTTCGATGTATTATCTACAAAATCAAAAACTAACTCTTGTAGTGTTACCCCATTTGGTAATGCCACAGGTGTAACAATTCTGGGATTGCCCGTTGTAGTTGTGCTAAAATTGAACCTACCGACCCTACTACCGACTGTTGTAGTTGTGCCAGAGATGTACTTCAAATCTAAACTACTGACCGTATAAACTTGCTGAACACTGCGAGATTGCAAAACACCAGTGCTTTGAGCATAAGCCATAGCATCGGTTGTGGTGGGGTTTATGTTTACTATTCTCATGTTTCCGTTTACGTGTAGCCTCGCCAATGGGTCGATAGCCCCAATCCCCATAAAACCGTTTGTTAGGTTCCATCGAATGTTCCATGTATTATTGCCGTATCCCCAAAGACCGAGATGCGTACCGTTATCGACCATACCGACAAAACCACGTAAAGTTGTACCTGCGGCATTTGTAAATTCAAGACCCGAAGCATTATTATTTGCTTTACTACCTGTAAATTTTAACCGACCTTGGTTTACACGTATTCGTCCCGGGTTGAAAAAATCAGGTCCAATACTAAGTGTTGCTGTCGAAAAAGCTAAACTATTGGTACTGGAATTATTGGTAATAAATACTAAGTTGTGGTCGGTGTGAGTCTGCAAGATTGCCTTGCCGTTCTCTATTTTTGTACCTAAGCGTCTGATGCCCGATTGGTTAGAAATATCAAGACCGATTCCCGATTTATTAATGATAAACGTACCGCTATTATTCTGTAAATCAAGACCTATAAACTGGGCAAATACCTGAACATTTACACAGTTTAGAAAAGAGAAAAGGATTAGTTTTTTCATGGTTTTCTAAATTTCGCTATTATGAACAAACAGAAACATTTTTGAGGACTTCTTCCATGCGTCTTCTCGAAATCTGAATCTCTGAGCCATCTTTTAGCTGGATTTTTTTATTCTTTGGGTCAATGTTTTTCAGATACATCAGATTGATAATACAAGATTTATTGACCCTCACGAACGGATAATTAAGATACTGTTGATAATTTTTTAGCGAATACGCCATCAGAGCTTTCTGGCCATCGTCCAAAAAGAAAACAGTGTAGTTGATATCGGCTTGGAGTTTAATGACTACCGAATCGGCATTTTGAAGAAGATTAGAATGCTTTTTACTCGGTACGTTTTTCATGGGCTTTCTTGATTTGAATATTCCACAAATTTCGGAAACCTACTCACACCCGTCAATCGGATAAATATATGGTTTTAATTGACCTTAAAGCAATTTATTTCGACAGGCTCAAGAATCAAATCCCCCACTGTTAAGGTTACACCTGAGGTTTGTCTGAGATAAAAACGAACTGACGTACCAGCTTGAAGATATAAATCACAAGTTATGAATTGCCTGTATCTTTGAGCATTAGGTGGAGTATCTTCAAATAATCTGATAAGAATACCGTTTTGGTCACGCAAGATTATTCTTCGGAAACCATTGGCATTTCCTTGCCATTTAACATTTATCGAAAAATGATAAACCCCAGTTACAGGAACATCAAAGCTACTACCATCGAAACTCGTAGGGTTCAAATTATTATCTAAATCGTAGAGTTCTACTAAATCAATGGCTTTTTCAGAATTATCTAAAATATTTGTGGAATAATTACTCCCCGAAAACGCAATACTCGTATTTGAGGTTGTGTTTGTAATCACCAGATTCCCATTGGCATCGGCCCCTACGTTTCGAGTACCAGTACCTGCCAAACTCGAAGACCTGATTCCGCCCACTACATGAAGTTTATTTTGGGGATTGGTGGTTCCGATGCCCACATTTCCTGTACCCTTTATACGTAGATTCTCAATAAATGCTCCGCTTCGGCCATACCCAAAGGCAATGTCATCGGCCGACCCAGCCGAATAGATTTGAAATAAACTATTCTGAATACCCATGCCATAATGCCCGTTGGTAGTGTTGGTATTACCACCCCATAGCGAGATTTTTTCGCCGAGCTGGTTGGGAAAAGTCAATGGATGCTGCGGAGAGGTAGTGCCAACACCCAAAAAACCGTTGGTTCCCAAAGTAAGACGAGCAACGTTATTGTTAGTAGTAAAATTAAGCGGATGATTACTGTGAGTTTGTATAAATGCTCCTGTATTAGATACGTACGTCCCCAGCCTAATTGTACCGTCAGGACTATTGTGAGACAACCCGATACCGTCTTTTGTAAGCCTTAGATTACTATTAGCTTGACCCGCTGCCGGAACAATCTCAAATGATTGCCCAAAAGATAGATTAGCGATGAACAAAAAAGGAATGGTTAGTTTTTTCATGGTTTCACATCATTTTGCTTACCACAAAAATCAGGTTTTAAATCACATTCGTCAATCGGATAATTATATGGTTTTATCAAACAATCTTTTCTTTGAGAGCTTTCACAACCGCTTCTGATTTGGAATTCACGTGCAATTTTTTGTAGATGTTGTTGATGTGGCTACGCACCGTACCCATGCTGATGTAGCAATTTGCGGCAATCATCTTGTAGCTATCGCCATTGACAAGGCATTTCAGAATATCAAGCTCTCGCTCCGAAAGGTCATTTTCTTTGTTCTGAATGGTTTTAGGTTGTGCAAAAAACTCCAGTACTTTACGGGCAATGGCGGGGGTCATCGGTGAGCCACCGTTGTAGATTTCGTGAATAGCCTCTATGATTTCAATAATTTTAGATTTCTTCAACAAATACCCGCTTGCTCCAGCCTGCAAAGCACTAAATAATTTATCTCGGTCTTCAAAAACAGTCAGTATCAATATATTAACCTGCGGATAATTCTCTTTGAGCAATCGGGTAGCATCAATACCATTCATCAATGGCATATCGACATCCATCAAAATGACGTCTGGCGTGGCGATTCGGCTATTCTCTAAGATATTTATGGGCGAATCGTATGCCCCCAAAAACTCAAACTCCTCGGAGCTTTGTAGTAAGTGCGTCAGGCTGGTTCGGAGCGTGGCGTTGTCTTCGTATAGTGCTACTTTAATCACGGTTTCGTTCATAATAGTTATGGGTAGCAAAGTGAATATTTTTTCTGAAATTAATCAATCAGATAAATATATGGTTTTTGTAGCTGTCAATAAAACGAAAAGCTCTCAAATCTAAGACTTGAGAGCTTTTCAGTACCCGGAGCCGGAGTCGAACCGGCACGAGTGTAACCTCATTGGTGTTTGAGACCAACGCGTCTACCAATTCCGCCATCCGGGCGATGGACTGGTTTTCCCGCATTTGGGATTGCAAAAGTAGAAGAAACTTTTTAATCATGCAAGAAAAATAATTTACAATTTACGTTTTACATCCTACGTTTTTTTCAAACTACTGATTTTCAGTTATTTGTAAGATAATATTTTTTGTTTGACTTTGCTGCTGTAATTTTGGATTCAATTAGGATTTGAATAAAAAAGATAAATTAGATTATGTCGGCGATTGTAGAGAATATTCAGAGAATCGAAAATGAAATAAAACCAAAAGGGGCTACACTGATTGCGGTCTCTAAAACCAAACCCATTGAGATGCTCATGGAGGCGTATAATGCTGGTTTTAAGCATTTTGGCGAGAATTACGTGCAAGAATTAGTCGGTAAATACGAACAAATGCCTAAAGACATTGAGTGGCATTTGATTGGACATTTGCAATCGAATAAAGTAAAATACATTGCTGGTTTTGTGAGCATGATTCATTCGGTTGATAGCTTTAAATTGCTGAAAGAGATTGATAAACAAGCTCAAAAGCACAGCCGAGTCGTTGATTGCTTGTTGCAAATTCATATCGCCGAAGAAGAAAGTAAATCGGGCATGACGCAAGAGGAAGCCATTGAGATTGTGAACTCGACCGAATTGACGGAACTAAATAATATCAAAATCGTTGGCTTAATGGGAATGACAACACTGACCGACGACGAGACTCAAATCAGAAAAGAATTTAGAGAACTAAAAGGCTTTTTTGATAAACTCAAACAATACCCTAAAACCGATAATCTCCAACTCGAAAACCTCTCGATGGGTATGAGTGGCGACTACGAGATTGCTATCGAAGAAGGTAGCACGATGGTACGTGTCGGAAGTAAAATTTTTGGAAATAGATGAATATCAAGGAAATAGATTTTTCGACCGAATTTGAGTTCCAGACCTCTCGTAGTAGCGGAGCGGGCGGACAAAATGTAAACAAAGTCGAAACCAAAGTAGAATTACGTTTTGATATTACCCAATCGGCGTTATTGGACGATATTCAAAAAGAAAAACTATTAAAAAAACTCGAAAACCAATTGATACAAGGCTCAATTATCAGTATATCGAGCCAAGAAAAACGTAGCCAGTTGCAAAATAAAGAGTTGGCGATTAAGAAGTTTTACCGATTGTTAGAAAAAGCATTTATTGAGAAAAAGCCTCGACTCAAAACCAAACCGAGCGAATCGGCCACTCAAGAAAGGCTCAAATCTAAGAAAATCGAAGGCGAGAAAAAATCGTTGCGAAGCAAGAAAATTGATTATTAAACGTTGCCATATTACAGACAAACCATCGAAATCTTGAAAAATTTTAGTTTAATCGTCATCACAAGCTGCTTACTTATCTCGTGTGATTGGTTTAAAAGCCCCACCCCGCAAAGTACTCTACCCGAATTTGAGAGTTCTCCAACAGTAAAGAGCATTGCTGGCAGGGTTGCTGACGAAGCATCGGGCATGGTCGATAGCCGCAATATTCCGGGCCATATCTGGACCCACGAAGACGGACTCAATCCAAACGAAATTATACTAATAAGCCACCAAGGGCAATTAGTAAAAAAGTTTCAGTTACCCATCTTTAACCGTGACTGGGAAGACCTCGGAATCGGTCCGGGTCCTCAAAATGGCGTAAATTATCTTTATATTGCCGATATTGGTGATAAT
>JALOLV010000244.1 GCA_025455785.1 Spirosomataceae bacterium
GAAGACGGAGCAATGCACCTAACTGCTAAAGGTGGTGGAGATTTAGTAACCGATGTCGAATACGAGAGTTTTGAACTCGAATTAGAATGGAAAATAGCCGAAGGTGGCAACAGCGGTGTAATGTGGGGTGTTGTAGAAGATGCGAAATTCTGTTGTCCATACTTGACTGGCCCAGAAATGCAAGTGCTTGACGATGAACGTCATCCAGACTCTAAAGCTGGTAAAAACGGCAACCACAAGGCGGGGTCGCTATATGACATGATTCCACCAGCAAAGTTGGACGCCGTAAAACCCGCTATGCAGTGGAACAAAGCAAAAATGAGAATCGACTACAAAAAAAATAAAGGTGTTTTTTGGTTGAATGGCGTACAAATGGTGGAGTTTGATTTGACAGGTTCTAACTGGGATGCTATGGTAGCCAATAGTAAATTTGCAAAATGGGGAGACTTCGGTAAACATCATAAAGGTAAAATCGCTCTCCAAGACCACGGCGATAAAGTGTGGTTTCGTAATATCACCATTAAAGAATTGAAATAACTTGATAAACATTATGAATCAACAAATTGTAAAAGAAATATTTGAAAGAATGCCAAAGAACTTTGATTTGGAAGAACTATTTATTGAACAAGTTGAGATAGGACTCAGAGAATCAAAAAAATAAGGTCGTGAGTCTCAATAAAGCAAAAAAACAGCTAAATGAGACAAAAAATTTAATATTTCAATAATTACAATGTTGATTATCAGAGTGTTATTCGCTCATTCACTAATTTACTGATTCGCTAATTTATTTAATAACCCTCCTATGAAAAAAATAATTTTCATTTTCTGTGCATTGGTAGTTTTTTCAGCTACGGCCTTTGCACAACAAAAAAGAGTTTTGGTTTTCTCTAAAACGGCAGGTTTTCGTCATGCCTCCATCAAAGAAGGTAAGCAGTTTTTCTTGGATTTAGGGAAAAAACAGAACTTCTTGGTCGATACGACAGAAAACTCGTCTAATTTCAACGAAGAAAACCTCAAACGATACAATGCCGTTGTGTTTTTGAGTACTACTGGCGATGTTCTGAATGCCGTTCAGCAAGCCGATTTTGAGCGTTATATCCAAGCGGGTGGCGGGTATGTAGGTATTCATGCCGCATCCGACACCGAGTACAATTGGCCTTGGTACAACGACTTAATGGGTGGATACTTTGCGAGCCATCCGGGCAGAACCGTATCGAATGTGCAAAACGGGAAAATGATTACGATGGATAAAAATCACCCATCAACGGCTCACTTGCCCGAAACATTCGAGCGTAAAGATGAATTCTACGATTTCAAATCATTAAAAAAAGATATTCTGAAATTCTTGGTTAGAGTTGATGAAAACTCTTACAAAGAAGGCAAAATGGGCGATTTTCACCCGATGGCGTGGTATCACGAATTTGATGGTGGTAAATCATTCTATACCAATTACGGACACACCCCCGAGACATTCGTAGAGCCTCTCATGGTCGAGCATATCTGGGGTGGTTTGAAGTGGGCAATGGCCGACAAATTAGATTATTCCAAAGCAAAAACGCAGAGAGCTCCCGAAGAAAACCGTTTTGAACGTACAACGCTGGCATCGAATCTCAACGAACCCACCGAGTTGGCCGTAATGCCTAACGGTAAAGTGATTTTTGCCGAGCGTAAAGGAGCATTGAAAGTCTATAACCCAAAGACCAATAAAACAAAAGTGGTGGCACAATTGCCAGTTTATACCAAGTTTGAGTACGGTCTAATGGGCGTTGGTATTGACCCTGATTTTACGGCAAACAAGTGGGTTTATTTGTATTATACCCCCAACGAAACCCGCGAAGATACCAAAGATAATTTTCTTTCGAGATTTGTTTACGATGATATAAAAGATACCCTTTTGATGAATACCGAAAAGGTTGTCTTGCGAGTATTTGTAAAGCGTGACGAATGTTGTCATACGGGTGGCTCAATAGATTGGGACAAGAGCGGAAATCTTTTCCTTTCGACCGGCGATGATACCAATCCGTTTGCTTCGGATGGTTATGCTCCGATTGATTTTCAAGAAGGTCGCTCAGGATGGGATGGCCTGAGGGCACCGGGTAGTACCAATGATTTACGAGGAAAAGTTTTGCGTATTAAACCAACCACCGAAGGCTCATATACGATTCCCGAAGGTAATTTGTTTCCGGTAGCTACGCCAAATACTCGTCCCGAAATCTACATCATGGGTTCACGCAATCCGTATCGTATTTCGGTCGATAAACGCACTGGCTATTTGTATTGGGGGGATGTCGGCCCAGATGCTGGAAAGCCAGACCCTAAACGTGGTCCAGAAGGCTACGTAGAGTTCAATCAGGCTCGTAAACCGGGCTTTTATGGCTGGCCATTGTTTACGGCCAACAACAAGGCTTATAATCGTTATGACTTTGCCAAAAAAGAATCGGGCGAAAAATACGACCCTGCAAAACCAATCAATGATTCGCCCAATAACACGGGTCTGAGAGAATTGCCACCGGCGATTCCGGCTTGGATTTATTACAGCTATGGAGAATCGAAGGAGTTTCCGTGGGTGGGCAAAGGCGGATGTAACCCAATGGCAGGTCCAGTTTATTATTCGGCCGATTACCCCAATGCACCGGGTAAATTCCCTTCGTATTTTGACGGTAAATTTTTCGCCTACGAATGGATGCGTGATTGGATTTATTTAGTTTCGATGGATAAAGAGGGCAATTATACAGGTGCAGAGCCATTTATGCCAAGTACAAAATTCTACCACCCAATGGATATGACTTTCGCCAATGACGGAACCCTCTATGTCTTGGATTATGGAATGAATTGGTTTGCCCAAAACGAAGAAGCTACACTATCCAGAATCACCTACAATGCCGGTAACCGTAAGCCAATTGTGAAAGTTACTGCCGATAAAAAAGCAGGAGAACTACCACTTACAGTTCAGTTTTCGTCAGAGGGAACTATGGACTACGACAAAGATGCCCTTAAATACCTTTGGAATTTTGGTAAAGGTAAAACGAGTACTCTACCAAATCCGAAATTTACATTTGCGACGGCTGGTGAATACAACGTAATATTGACAGTAACCGATGCTGCCGGCAATAAAAATACGGCGAGTAGTATTATAAAAGTGGGTAATGCCGAGCCAAAAGTTGATATTGCGATTAATGGGAACAAGACGTTTTTCTTCGATAATTCAAAGATTGATTACGAAGTAAAAGTAGCAGATAAAGAAGACGGCACAATTGAGAAGGGTATCGACCCAAGCGATGTTGTGGTAAGTATTAATTACCTCGAAGGCTACGATAAAACAATGCTTGAGCAAGGCCACAAGGCCAATGAAACGATGTCGAACGGCAAACGTCTCATCGAAGGCTCCGACTGTAAGGCCTGCCACGCAATTGATAAAAAATCTATCGGGCCAGCCTACAAAGACGTGGCCGCCAAGTATCGTCGTACCAATCAGAATATTCAGATGCTTACCGATAAAATCATCAAAGGTGGTGGTGGTGTGTGGGGCGAGCAGGCGATGTCGGCTCATCCACAACTTACTACTTCTGATGCAACCCAAATGGTTGAGTATATTCTCTCGCTGAATGACCCCAAAAAATCACAGCCATTTAAGGCACAGTACGAAGCATCTGCACATAAAGGCAAAAAAGATGGTGCATACATTATTCAGGCATCGTACAGCGATAGAGGAGGTAAAAACATCGGCTCTTTGAATGCCTCACAATCGGTGGCTCTACGTAGCCCTAAAGTGAAGGCGGCGTCTTTTGATGAATCCAAAGGTGCCAGTAAATTTAATGTTGAGCAGTTGGGTGGCGATATTGCCGTAGCGTCTGAGGATAATTCTTACATAGGCTTCAAAAATATTGATTTGACGGGTATTAAGTCAATCAAAATCAGTGCATTCTCACAAAAAGGTCAGACGGTCGGCGGCAAATTAGAAGTTCGTCTCGGCTCGCCAACGGGTACTTTGGTAGGCGAAAGCACTGTGCCAGAAATGAGTATGATGCCAGTTAAAGTAGATGTCAATACAAGTGGTAGTCAGAATATCTATTTTGTATTTAAGAACCCTAATAACGAAGGCAAACCATTGATGGGTCTCAGTACCATTGAGTTTAGTAACTAACCAATTGACTGATTTATTTTAGGATATGGTATCCAGCATATAGAAAAGAGGTGCATAGCTTTTATGCACCTCTTTTCTATATGTTTATGCCGAGATTCCAACCCAATTTATAAACCTTGTTAGGAGGGTCAGTTTTGATAAATTTGGGTAGTTGAAAACCCATTTGGAGTGTAACTCCCGACTTCTTTTTCTTTGAATTAGCAACATTTTGTGAAGTTTCTTCTTCTCGTTCTTTGAGCGATACGTGCATTCCGAACCCCAAAAAGCGATTCATATCTTCTTTCATTTCATTGTCTAAGCCTTTGTTTTCGACTTTTGTGGTGTCGTCAAGATTAGCTTTTTCTAAAACAATTAGTTTGTTACGCTTGCTACTCTGAGCAAAAGCCCCCAGGGTCGCAAATAGAATGATAGTAAGTGATAAAAGTGTTTTCATAGAAAGGATTTGTGCGATGCGTAAAAGTAAATAGGGTACTTTTCAAAAACAAATCCTATCTTCAAATGTTTACTGAGCTTGCTGAATTATTCTAAGATTCTCGGTGGCTTTTTGGTTATTTGGCTCAATTCTCAATGCCGCCTGTAAATCTTCGATGGCCCCTTTGCGGTCGTTCATGTTAAACTTTATCACTGACCTATCAATGTAGTAGTTGGCGGTGGGCGTTTCGGCATTGGTAATCACAAAATCGTAGTCTTCGAGGGCTTCTTTGAAACGCTTGGTTTCGAGATACGCCACGCCCCGAGCGGCACGCACTCGGTACGGCTTTTCGTTGCTTTCGAGGGTCATAGACTTCGTAAAATCTTTAATTGCTTCTTCATAACGCCTTGCATTTGAGTAGGTTACACCACGATTGAAGTAAATGTTGCCGATGGTAGAGTCAATTGCTATGGCTTTGTTATACATCTCCAAAGACTTATTCAAATCGCCTTTTATGGCATAGATATTCGCCATGATTTCGTAAGTATGATAGCTTTTTGTACCAGTTTGAACGGCTTTTTGGGCAAAAGATTCTACTTTGTCGAACTCTCCCCGGCGACCGTGTTCATCGGCCAT
>JALOLV010000020.1 GCA_025455785.1 Spirosomataceae bacterium
TCGTTGGAGGCTTTGGGGTCGAGTCCGGAGGTTGGTTCGTCTAATAGTAATGCCTTCGCTTTTTTGGCAATGGCGATGGCAATGCCTACCTTCTGACGCATCCCTTTTGAGTAACTACCCACACGCTGTTGGTGGGCCGTATCCTGCAAGCCTGCTCTGCTCAAAAATTGACCAAGTTCATCTTTTGAATATTTGAAACCCGCCAACGAAGAGAAAAATTCGAGGTTTTCGATACCCGTAAGATTAGGGTACAACATCACCGTCTCGGGAATGTACGCCAAGTATTTTTTGGTCTCGAGGGCGTTTTCTGCCACCGAGAGTCCGTTTATACTTGCTTCGCCACTACTTGGCTCAATAAAGCCCAAAAAGCAGTTTATGGTAGTGGTTTTTCCTGCTCCATTTTGGCCTAATAGTGCAAAAATTTCGCCTTCGTTGATGGTCAAGTTAAGACCGTTGAGGGCGGTTTGGTCTCCGTATTTTTTGCTTAAGTTCTTTGCTTGTAACATATCCTTTTTTTTCGAGTAATTGTATTTTAGATTATCAGTTATCAATTTTAATTCATCATCGTCGCATCATGTTTGTCTTGAAATTTAATTTTGCCCAGCTAATACATAATATGCTGATTATCAGTACTGGTAATACGATTTTTGCCCAGTTGATGTTGGGTGTTTCTTTATAAAATTCAAGGCCAAATGTTTCCCAATTTTCACCCGAAACTGCAGCCTCAGTAAAAATCTTGGGGTAGAAATACAATCGTTTTTTTTCGTGGAAACTCTCCAGTTTTTCGGTATATCTTAAATAATTGTCCATATCTGAGAGACTCAAAGCATTGAGACTCAACTGAGTATGGATACTCGGAAACAACATACCCACGGTACTGCCAAACGCATTTCTTTTTTTGAGTTTTTCTTTAAAATTTCGAGATTGGTTGATGGCCTCGTCGTCGCCCATTTGCTGCATGGCATAATACCAAAGCCAGCTATAATCTTTGCCCTCGGGGTGTTTAAATTGACCGAATTGTGGGTAGTGTTTATGAAACTTGGCCACGGTTGGCTCTTTGGGTTCGTCCCATTTGTTATGGTAGCCGTCTCTGCTTTCAAGCACCGTGCCGAATGCTTCGGGAACAGGATAAAGATTGACCGTAATGGCATTGATTCCAGCCGGTACAACGATAGTGAGCATTACCCAAGAAAGTAACAGAACCAACGCATTTTGGCTCGAATTTTTATGAAAACTTGCTACCAACCAGCCCAATGCAAACCAAAAAATTACGTATAAAATTGCTGTGAGAATAAATGCCAGAAAAGCGGCATCAAACGGAATTTCTAAATAAATCTTCGCAATAATTAATAAGGCTAACAAAACCAAAAACACACAGACAAACCGAATTGAAATCTTTATTCTTAACATTTTTAGCGGATTTTCTGACTGGCTCAATACCAAGCTCCAAGTACCTTCTTCTTTTTCTTCGGAGACTAAATTGAAACAAAAAGCGATTATGATGAGCGGGAAAAAGTAAATCAGTACGAAGCTAAAGTCCATGTTGCCGAGCATCTGATACATGGGGTTCATCAAATCGGTGGCGTATTTTTGCTCTTCGAGATTACGAATCGTTACACTTTGTAACGACGGGTTTATATCTCGTTGGCCAATAGATAATCCGGATAGGTTAGGCATTTCGTTTACTAATCCAAAACGCACATAATACAGCAAAAGTCCGATTTCTTTGGGGTGAAATTCTACATTTCGGGCGATGCTTTCTCGTTGATAACGAGCGGTTTTTTCGATAATTTCTCTGTTTTTATCTAAAAAATGTTTGCCAATGTTGAGGCTAATCAAGCCAACCGCAAATAGTATCAAAAGGCCAGCCATTAAGCCTTTTGAACGAAGAAAGTTTTTGATTAATAATGCTTCCATATCAAAATGCTTTTAGGTTTTTTATCGAATATTTGACCAAGAAAAACATCCATAGAGTCCATATAATCAGCGATATAATTGAATAGAGTTCATTCTTTAATACTTCTGACAAACCCAAAAATTGATGATGAAAATCTGGAAACTCCGCCCAATTTTTTTTGCTAATGACTGCTTTCTTATCAGCCGAATTTTTTACTTTATTGCTGATGTATTTCATCTGCAATTCATTCATAGTTTGTGCCAGTTTATATCTAAAATCTTCGGCTTTATTCTGAAAATCATTGTAGGCCGCATAATCGGTACCTGCGAGTGCCATCGAAAGATTTTTGACCGCCATATATGGATTTAGAAATGCCGTAAAACGAACCACATTTTGTTGTTTTTGGTAGGTTTCGACCAGCCTTGCCTGATGTTTTTGGTAGGTTTCGGCACTGAGTTTTTCGCCCTCACGCATTACATATCCGCTGTAATTGAAGGGTAACTTATGTGTAGAATCTACTCCGTAGGCATTTAGTAATGAATCTTTGAGTGCTTTAAAGTGAGGGTCGTTTGGGTTGTGGCTGTCTCCTTGTTTAATGAGTTCTTGCTCGATGGTGGTATCGAATTCGATTTTTGAGGGAGACGGAAAAATATTTTGCCCCACTACCTGCGAAACTTTGGGGAATATCAGCGTAAAAAACAACCAAAGACTAATAAGTACAGTTAGTGCCGATTTAGAAGATTTAGATTTAGCCGAAATCCATATAGCCAATGTAGAAATTATAAAAAAGTATGCTAAATAACCGAAAATGAGCAGTATAAACCGTAGGTAGCCTTGAGGGTTTTGGGATGTTGATTCATTAAAAACCAATAAAATTATCCCCAAAAAAACTGATGGAATAAAAATTGTAAGTGCCAAATAAAACAAGCCGAGCGATTTGCCCAAAATGAGTTCTTGCCAACTTACGCCTTGCGTGAGCAAAATTCGGAGTGTACCGTGTTCACGTTCACGGGCTACCAAATCAAATCCCCAAAAGAAAATAAGTAGGGGTAGTAAGAGTTGTATAATCATACCCGCCGAAATCTCTCCAAAACGTAGCAAACCGTTAGATAAACTGGCTTCCGAAAAATTGACTGTGTTTTGTTTATGAGCTTCCAAAAACACTGCATTGCCGAGGTAGCTGTCCATCCCAAAATCGAAGAAACTCAACGGAAATCGGTTTCGGAATGCCACATAACCATAATGTGCCATCCGATGAGGGTGCTTGTCGGGGCGAGCCTCCCAGCGTTCACGCACTTCGTGGCTGTAATGTTCTACGGTCTCTTGTTGGTTTACGAGGTTTTTATAGCCCGAAAACAAAGCAAAAAGCAGCAAAAGGTTGAAAATCATAATCAACCAAATTGTGCCAGAATTTTTAATTTTACTGCTCCAAACCTGTTTTGAAACGAGTTTAAGAATGTCGATTCGCATTTTTTTCTAATTGATGGCACGCCGACGAAGCTGGTATTCTACACCGATACCTACAGATTAAAAACCTCTTGCATCGCGAAGCAGAACGTCGGTGTCGTCGGTGTGCCATTTAATCAAAAGTTTTAAAACTTATATGTCGCTGTTAGTATAAAGTTTCTTGGTGCTCCCGGAAACAATCGAGTGTAGTTTTGGGCTCCAATCCAGTATGTTTTGTCCAAAATGTTATTCATATTCAAGGCCATTTGCACATTGCTCTTGCTTGGGTTGTAATAAATGGCCGCATCTAATGTGGCAAAAGCAGGTACTTCAAATGCTCGGCTAAACCACGGGATTCGACTTCCTTGGGCGTTTAGTCCTGCTCCAATACCCAAATCTTTGAGTTTCGATGAGCCACCAAAA
Source organism: Spirosomataceae bacterium (assembly GCA_025455785.1). Classification (GTDB taxonomy): domain Bacteria; phylum Bacteroidota; class Bacteroidia; order Cytophagales; family Spirosomataceae; genus JALOLV01. The sequence continues at coordinate 3,767 of JALOLV010000020.1, forward strand.
TTATAGCGTGTCCAGATATTACCACTGTGTTTCGCAACATTCTCCTTGCGTTGCCCTACCAAAGCCTCGTTGGCGTCGGCCATGATTTTGGCATCAATAAAACTATACGAAGCGTTTATTTGCCAATTTGGTAAAATATACCCAGCTAAATCAGTTTCAAATCCTCGACTGCGGTCGGCACCACGCTGCACTAATAAGTCGGGTTGGGTAGGGTCGTTGGCATTCATCAAAATATTCTTTTGATTTATTTCGTAAATGGCCATGTTAAGCGTAAAGCGTTTACCGAATAAATCCGCTTTCATACCCAATTCCTTTAAATCGCTGATTAGAGGTTTAAACTGTGCCGCCGATTTGGCTGCCCAAAAGAAATTACCTGTGCTTGGCATGAGCGTTACTGTGTTAGATTGTGGCTGGTAGCCTTCCAAATACGTTCCGTAAACGTTGATGTTTTTGGTTACTTCGTAAGTTATGCCAATACGTGGAATCAAAGCCGTGTTTTTGAATGATGCTTCATTGGGGGTATTGTAATTCGTAATATCTTCAAACCATTCGTTTCGGAGGCTCAGCAACGCCGAAAATTTACCAATTTTGATTTGTTCTTGAATATAAATAGCATCGGTCGTAGTCAATGCTGATGGCACTGCTACACGGCTGTTCATGGTATAATCGTTGATATTTCTGACTGTATAAGTAGGATTACTCAAGTCAAAGTAATTGACATTTGGGCGTGGTAGGGTTTTTCCGCCAACGGTAATAGTCTGATAATTTGCTGCATTGGCCACCACAAAACTCCCAGCTACTGAGCCATCTTTTAGCAAAAATCCACGAGCAGCGTTTTGTCCACCACCTTTGAGTTTATTCCAATTTTGTAAATCATAGCCAACCAATAGTTTGTGCGATGTTTGGCCTAAATCGAAGTTAAAATTGAAATAAGCATTTAAATTATCCGTATTCCAAAACTGTTTACGTTGTACCAATTGCATCCCTACCAGACTCGTTACTTCGGCTCCGGCAATATCTCTCGCAAAAGCGTTGGTGGTGCGGTGTTCTTGCAAATCCTCGCTCCATGTTTGTTTCATATAACTTGCATTGAAGCTGATTTTTTCGCTGAATTTATGCGAAACATTAGCCATCAAAATCAACTCTTTAGATTTGAAAAAATCGTTGGCAGCACCCAGATTCAGGCTTATTGGTGTACTGTTCAAGTCGGTTTTGCCAGCAACTGCCCCAAATATCGGTTGGCCACGGTCGAGGTTGCCGACCATATTTGAATAAATGAATTCGGTATTAATAGCGGTTTTATCGCTTGGCAAATAGGTGATTGATGGCGAAATCAAAATTGAATTATTCTTGACCAAATCACGGTAGGATTGAGCCTCTTGATAGGCCCCGTTGAAACGATAAAGTAGTGTTTTTGACTCGTTGAGAGGACCCGTAAAATCGACTGCCCCACGCACCGTACTGAAACTCCCTGCACTCAAACTTACTTCTCTTCGGGTTTCGGCCAAAGGTTTTTTTGTTACCATATTGATACTCCCGCCGGGGTCCACACTACTAAAAGTAACCGACGCCGGACCTTTCAGCACCTCAACACGCTCTACATTGGTAGTAAGTGGCTGTAAAAAATAGAATTGACGAGTACGCAAACCATTGATGATTTGCCCTTCTTCGTTTTGGCTAATCCCCCTTATATTGAACTGATTATAAAAACTCGACGGCGATACCCCACTGGCAATCTTTACTGCATCGGCTAATTGGAATGCCCCACGGTCGGCGATTAGCTCTTTCGTAACGGTGCTGAGTGCCTGCGGCAACTCTTTGTTTTTGATGGCAATTTTTGTGGCCGAAAAACTATAATCAGAGTTGTAGTCTTTTCTGGCTCTACCGACCACCTCTACGTTTTGCAGGATGGTATTACCTGATTTGAGTTCGATATTGAGGTTTTGCTCATTTTGGTTTAGGTTATCTACCAAAACAAAACTATCGTATCCTATCGAGCTGATTACCAATTTGAACCTTCCATTTGGTAAATTATCAAAAGAAAATTCTCCGGCGGTACTGGTTGTTGTACCTTTTTTTATGTTGCCGATTTCGATACTGACACTTGCCCCGATGGCATTAGATTTATCATCGTATTTTACCGAGCCAGTCAGTTTGTTTTGGGCCAATAAATCGGTCGAAATCCCGCAAAGTAATCCTAAAATGAGTAGTAAAAATTTGTTTTTCATTTATTCGTGTTCTTTTCTTTTGGTGATGGTTTGAGTAATATTAATATTTGCAACTATATTGCAAATGTAATGTTGTTTCATTATATTTGCAATATAGTTGCATTAATAATTCAAAATGAACAAAACCATTACGTTATTTAGCATAGTTATCTCATCAGTAGCTCATTTGTTGTGTTGTGGGTTTCCAATATTGATGAATCTGATGGGTGGCAGTATCGGAATCTTGATGGTGATTCAGCCCTACACCCCCTTGCTGACCCTAATTCAAGGCGGGGTTTTGGGATGGTCTTTTCATCGAATTTATGGAGTCAAGTGCCAAGAATACAAGGTAAACCAATGGGATAAATTGATTTTATGGGTATTGGCGGCTTCTACAATCGGGGTAATGATTTTTACACATACTGATTTATTGAAATCCGAAGAAGAATTACTCAAACAACGTCAAATCGAATTATTTTTTAAAAATCATCATTCAAAATGAAAACAACGTATGTCGCCATCATAACCACCTTACTTATGGCTTGCGGTGGCAAACAAACCGATAATCCAATTTTGGCAGAGGCCAATAAGATTCATATCGAAAGCATAGCGATTCAAGAAGCTATCGAACCCAAAATTGAGCAGTTAGATTCGCTTAAATCTACCCTGAATGACTCTACAAAAATTGCTAAATTAGAAGACATCAAAAAAATGTTTATCGAATGGGAAGAAGGTCTATTGGAGGTTCCGGGGTTTGAGCATCAGCACCACAACCACGAAGGGCACAGCCACAAACATAAACCAGCCCCCGAAATGACTGATGAGTCGATGCTTGAATACCAAAAAAATACCAAGAAAGCCATCGAAGAATTACAAGCACAATTGAATGAATTACTCCTAAAAAATACCAATTGAATAATCTCATTTAGGAATGAAAATAGTATATAAGTTGTTGATAATGAGTCTTCTGTGTTGGTGCTTCGAGGCTAACGCACAATCGACGCTAATAACTTGGAAGACCCTCAAAGATGTACGTTTTCAGAATAAATTTTTTAAGGATTTGGGCGAATACCTCTTGTTTCCGACGTTTGGCGAGTCGGTTAAGAAATTAGAAGGTAAATCAGTATCAATCCGTGGATACATGATTCCGGTGGATGTCAATGAGGGGCTTTATGTAATTTCGGCTCTACCGATGAGCAGTTGCTTTTTTTGTGGCGGTTCGGGGCCAGAGACTATCATCGAAGTAAACTTCAAAAACAAGAAGATGCGTTTTAAAACCGATGAGGTTCGTACAATAAAAGGAATCCTGAAACTAAATGATTCGGAAATCGAACACATGAATTATATTTTGAATACAGCAGAATTGGTAGAATAGTTTGTGGTACGAAAAACGTACCACAACGCTTAGTTGAACACCGGAAAAGGGTCTTTAAATCTACCTTTCGCCTCCATAAACTCGATTTCTTCTTCTGTACAAAGACAATCTTCCAATTCGCCTATAATTATGTCTTTGTGTAAATCCTGACCAATGATTACTAATTCGTTGGTTCTATCGCCGAAGCGTTTATCCCACCTACTCTCAATTTGTTTTTGATTATCAACAAATGCGGCATAACGAATACGGTCGTTGAATGGCATACTTGCCCACCAAACCCCAGCTCCTTCGGCTCGTAGAGAGCCACCAGCTTGGCTCCAGTTTAGTGCCTCGTCGGGCCTTGATGCAATCCAGAATAAACCTTTTGAACGGATGATTCCGGCGTGCCAGTTTTGTGAGAGGTAGTTCCAGAACCTTTCAGGATGAAACGGACGCTTGTCTCTAAATACAAAACTGCCGATTCCGTATTCTTCTGTTTCGGGGGTATGTTCTTTGCCATTTTTGCGATTCTCTAATTCTTGAATCCACCCTGCCGACGATTCAGCTTTTTCGTAATCGAATAATCCCGTATTGATAATCTCTCGTGGATTTACTTTACTAAATGACGAATCAATAATCTTTGCTACCGGATTTAACGATTTGATGACTGCTTTTAGCTCGCCTAATTGGTAGGGAGTAATCAAATCAGTTTTATTCAGAATAATGACATCGGCAAATTCGATTTGGTCGGTCAATAAATTTACGATAGTACGATAATCTTGGTCGTCTTCGTTTAGTTTTCGACTTTTAATTGTATCTGCCGACCCAAAGTCTTTACCAAAATTGAAGGCATCTACTACCGTAACCATGCAGTCGATATACGACCATTTGGATAAATCAATGCCATTTTCTTCATCCTGAAAACTGAATGTTTGGGCCACAGGCACGGGTTCTGAGATTCCGGTAGATTCGATTAACAAGTAATCAAACCTTTTTTCTTTGGCCAATTTCTCGACCTCAATCATCAAGTCCTCTCGAAGTGTACAGCAAATACAGCCATTGCTCATCTCAACGAGCCGTTCCTCGGTTCGAGACAAAGTATTCTCTTTCTCGACCAATTGTGCATCAATATTTACTTCGCTCATGTCATTGACAATCACGGCCACTTTTAGGCCTTCTTTGTTGTGAAGTACATGATTGAGGAGGGTTGTTTTGCCTGCTCCGAGAAATCCGGATAATACCGTAACGGGTAATTTTTTCATAAATATCAATCAAATGCAATGTTGTTGCAAATATAATGATTAAATGCAATAATGTTGCATAATTGCTGATTTATTTATTCTTAAATGCAATCAAAATCCCTGATGTAATAATGAGCAGGATACCAAAAAGGCTGAGTAGAGAGGGTAGGGGGTCGCCGAGTAGCACACCAAAAAAGACCGAGAAAAGTATATTTGAGTAGCCAATTGCGGCTACTTCAGCCGATTTTCCGTAGGTAAAGGCTTTGGTCAAAAATATTTGCCCCATTAAGGCTGATACTGATAGAAGACCAATCCAAAACCAATCAAAGCCCCGTGGATGAACGTATTTTGCAATTACGAAAGACCAATTTTCAGAGTAAAAAAATTCTCCCAAACCTAACGAAACGATTGGCATGATTATTCCCGAAATCATAAATGATAAGACGATACTCCGAGAGTCATAATAAGCCGCCAATTGAGCAATACTCATGTAGGCGAGCATCGTCAGGATGGCGTTGGTGAGTCCTAAAGTATGGCTTTTGAGGCTCATAAAATCGGTTTGGAATTGCGGAAAAAATATAAGAAAAACGCCCGAAAAACCGATAACTATTCCCCACCAAACCGCTGGGTTAAGTTTTTGTTTGAGAAAAACAACTCCGAATAAAGCTAAGAAAATCGGATACGACTGCTGGTAGGTAATGGCCTCGGCCAAACCGATTTTGGTGATAGCAAAGAAGAACAGGTACAAAGCCAAAGTGCCAATTACTCCTCTGAAAATCAGCAAGTTTAGTTTGCCTCCTTCTTGAATAATCGGTTTCTTGATTAATGTAAAAAGCACAAACACTACTCCAATGAGGTTTCTAAAAAAAACTAACTCAACAGAGCTTAAGTGGTTGCCCAATACACGGGTGCATGCCCCCGAAACCGAGAAGCAGAACGCCGTAATGAGCATGTAGAGGAGTCCTAACGAAGATTTTGAGATAAATTAACCTGTTTTTGATTCACAAAATAAAACCAATAAAGGCGAATTTGGAAATCCACCCTACTTTTTATCTGTCATAAACATCTTGGCAGTATAATCTAAAAGTTCTTGGCCACCTGCGTCTTCATGTCCCGGAATCACGATTTTGGCTTTTGGAAATCTCTTTTTAACTTTTTCGATGGTATTCGACCACTGAGTTACATCAGCATCGCCGAGGTAGCCTCTGCCAGCTTCAAGAGCCTTGACCATACATCCACCAAAAAGCACTTTTTCGGTATCCATATAACTCACGATATTATCGCGGGTATGGGCCGCACCAAGATGCACATTTGTGATTGTTTTTTTACCCAATTTGAGTTTTAATTCATTTTCAAACCCAATTTGAGGTACTTCAACACTGTCTGCTGTGGCGAGTTTTTGGGTTAGTTTTGATGAGTAACTCTTGACACCTTTTTCATGAAAAAACTTAAGTCCTCCCAAACAATCAGCGTGAAAATGATTAATCACAACCCCAACTACCTTGATACCGCTCTTGGCTAATGAGCGATAAAGCACCTCCGACGATTTATCATTGGTAGGTGTATCAAAAATAATGGCTTCATTACCTTCAATATAAACAGCACCGTTGCAGCCTACTTTTCCCCAAGTTTGGGTTTTGAGATATGAGATATGCTGATAAACACTGGGTGTAAGTTGGATAAATTTTATCAGACTGGTGTCGGTTGATGCAATTTGGGCATTGGTAGCAAAAGCAAATAAAAGCGAGGAAAACAGGATTAATTTTTTCATTACGAGGTTTTTCTTTGGAAAGTTTGTCTAAAAAAACACCCTTACTGAGTGAGCAAGGGTGTTTTAGTATTAGTTCACAAGTTATAAATATTACTGCACTTTTCCGGCATGTTTTTCGTAGATTTTCTGATAGCGTTGAGCCGCTTCATTTTGTCCGTTTTGCTGTGCAATATTAGCCAGTACTTGAATGATTCTCAAATTGAACTGAATATACTCATTTACGTTATTTGGCCCCCACTCAACTTGTACCCCAAAGTCTCGCCCTTTGCCAATAAAATAGGTGAGCATTTCGTCGGCCCGTTTTACCATCGTATCGGCAATCTCCAGACCTTTTTTGGCGTTGCCATTTTCGAGGTAGAATAAGGCATAATTGGCACATAGCTGGTCGTAAGGAATCACTTTATCTGGCAATACCTTATTGGCGTGGTCGAGTACTTCGAGAGCTTTGGCTTTGTTTCCATCGCGAGTTAGTTGGTCAACCAAACGCAGAAACGCATAACGAGCCGTGATGATTGGAACTTTTAGATAAGTCTCCGAATCATAATACACCTCCGGATTCTGCATTTCTCTCCAAGCCATCTTGTTCATCATATTTTTATACATGATGTCGGTATTCACAAAACCGTCAGAAGCACCGTCTTCCTTGAATGGCATCAATCGGTAAGCATAACCTTCGAGCTGCATGTATTCTTTGAGGTTGAGATAGTTCTCGCTTGCCAGAGTTCCGGCGTAATAAATCGGGCGTTTCCAATCGTTTTGGGCAATAATATCGAGCATAATCAAATCATTTTTCAGGAGGCTACGCTCTCCGATTTCCCAACGAACTTGTCCGTTCAATAAAGCCTCTTTCTCTTTCGGGATAAAGCCCAACTTCTTAACAGATTCGATGTCATAATTCAACGAAAGCTGTTTAGATGGCAACGTATTGATAAAATCGCCGGTCATTACTTGTTCTTGAATCAACTGATTGTTTGTCTTCACAAACTGCATATATTGCTTTAAATCAATCGGGTCTTTTGTTTTTTCGGCAAATAACAACTGGTCATTGATACCACTAATGTATTGGTCGAATTCAAACGAAATCGGTAAGGCTTCTGATTCATACGTCTTGCGTTTCATTTGGTCAATGTACCAATCAGTACCCAATAAACTTAGGTTACAGACACGCACATCGGTACGTACACCTTCAACCTCTTGTGCATACCAAAGCGGAAACGTATCGTTATCTCCACCCGTAAACAAAATAGCATTTGGGGCACACGAGTTCAATAAGTTTTTGGCAAAATCTACTTGATGGTAGCGGTTTGAGCGGTCGTGGCCTTTCCAAGTCTGTGGAGCCATCAAAACTGGTACTGCCACTAAAGCTACTACTGTGGCAGCACCCGCACGGGTTGTAGCATCTTTGATAAATTTGAAAACCCAATCGGCTAAGCCCATTACGCCGATACCAATCCAGATTGCCCAAATATAAAACGAACCTACGTATATATAATCACGCTCACGTGGCTCGACAGGCGGCGAGTTTAAGAAGACCACCAATGCCAATCCCATAAACAAGAAGAGCAGTAAGGTTACGATAAAATCACGCTCACGACGGAATAATTGATAAATAACCCCAATCAATCCAAGAATAAATGGTAAACCGTAAAAATTGGTTCGTCCACGATTTTCTCTCAACGGAGACGGTAATTCAGATTTTGCTTCGGTAATATTCACTGGTCCTGAACTCTCAATGTCGGATGCTCGACCCCAATAATTCCACATAAAATAGCGGAAATACATGTGGCCAAACTGAAACTTGAACATGAATTTGATGTTATCGGCAAATTTCGGTTTTTGCTCGGGGGCAAGGTTTAGGTTTGAGCGATAAATCTGCTGGTGACTGGGGTCTGAACTCCAAACACGAGGCAAGAGCATCTGGCTACCCGGAGCCCATTCGTACTCGGGGCGGTAGTCATAAATTTCGTATTTGTCTTTGCTCATTTTGTAGAGCGGGTCGCTTTCGTTGCGTTTGATATTGGTCAATTGCGATGAAAACACTGGGCCATACAACAACGGACGGCTTCCGTATTGTTCACGCTTCAAGTACGAAACGTAGTTTAATACATTGCTCGGATTGTTTTCGTTGATTGGCGGATTATAATTTGAACGAATCAACGCAATGGTATAAGTCGAATATCCAATTAAAATAAATGCAAATGATAATAATGCAGTGTTGGCAATGGCTTTTCCTTTTTTATGCGTGTAGAAAATCCCGTAAGCTAATGCTCCAATTAATAAAATTACGAAGAATAAACTACCCGAGCTAAACGGCATTCCGAAGCCATTTACAAATAATTTTTCGAAGCTAAACGCCATCGAGGGTAAACCAGTAATTACACCTACGTTTACGATACCTAAGACTACCATACCGCCCATAAAGGCAATAACTTGTCCCAATTTGGTTACTTTTTTGGCTTTTTTGTAATAGTAAATCAATGCCAAAGCCGGAATCGTAACGAGGTTTAGTAAGTGAACCCCAATCGAAAGGCCCACCAGATACGCCGTAAAAATCAACCAACGATTTTCGGCGGCTTCGTCTTCGATAAGTTCCCAGTGCAATGCCGCCCAGATAACAATGGCTGTAAAGAAAGATGACATCCCGTAAACCTCTGCTTCGACTGCCGAAAACCAGAAAGAATCCGAAAATGTGTATGCCAATGCTCCGACAAGGCTGGCTCCGATTACCAAAATTGTTTCAGATTGGTTCAATTCATCGGCTTTTTTGCCAACGAGTTTGCGGCCTAAAAGAGAGATTGACCAAAACAAAAATAAAATTGTAAAAGCACTGCTTATTACCGAAACCATATTGACCATTAAGGCAACTTTGGTAACATCGCTACCCGCCAAAAGTGAAGCCATACGACCGATAAGTAAGAAAAACGGTGCTCCGGAAGGGTGTGGAACTTGTAATTTGAAAGAACAAGCAATAAACTCGCCGCAGTCCCAGAAACTGGCAGTTGGCTCTACGGTAAGCGTGTACGTAATCAACGCCACTGCGAAAGTCGCCCACCCAGTGATGTTATTCAGTCGTTTAAAATTATTCATTTATCTAAATATTAGTTTTATTTCCCTTAATTTGTTGTAGGGGTCGGGATGATTTCGTTTCAAAATTAGCAAATTTTAGCCCAAAGTTCTGCAAAAAGTGGCAGTTAAAATATGTTAATGATATTAGAGTCCTAATTTTTGGGTTTTAGTATATTGCTCAAATACTCAGAGCCATAGATAGAATCTACTTATTTTAATCATAAAAACAGTAACTTTATCGTTAGTTGAGAGTCTGAAATAAAGAAATAAACATTAAGATTCAATGAAAAAAACATTATTAGGATTAATTACAGTTGGGTTTCTATTTGTGTTGAATACCGCTTCGGTTCAAGCTCAAAGTATTGAGGATTTGCTGAATAATGCAATGTCTATGCACGAAAAAGGAGATTTGAAGGGTTTAGAAAGTGCTTTGAGCTTATCTTCGAGCAAATTAGAAAGTGAAGCAAAAGAAAGTAAGGGCGATTTTAAAGACAAATTGACCTCCTCATTAGGAGGTTTAAAAGCACTCATTCCGCTTGCGGGTCAGGGGCAGGTCAAGAAAGACGGCCTTCAAAAAGTTATCAATACCGTAAGATTGCTTCTTGGAGCAAATCGTTTGAGTGGAATGCTCGGTGGCGGAAACCTTCTCGGCAATGTCGCTGGTCTGAAAGGAAACCTCGGATTGATGCAGCTTGGGATGTCGGCTCTCGGTGGGCAGTCGTCTAATCAACTTGGCTCTTTGATATCTTCGGCTATGGGAGGTATCGGACAATTAGAAAGAGGTGGCGTAGCCGCTAAAACCGCTGAACCAGCCGTTAGAAAACAGCTCGGTGGAGTCTTAGACTTTGTAAAAAAAGCAATTTAATTGAGGCTAAACTTGGCAGATTTTCTAAAAATTTGCCAAGTTTAGTGCAAAAATATTGGCAGATTCTAAATCTCATTCTACATTGCACTTCCTAAATGAATTTAGAAAAATGCCTAACCCCGAATCAATCGTCAAAAAACTTGCCTCTTTCAAGCACCGAGGTGCCGCAACCCAAAACGAACCTCTTGTTTTAGATTATCTTCAAAGCATTTTTAGTGATAAGACCGTATCTCTCGAAGCCTTTAAAACGCCTAAAACTTATATATCGGTAGTTTGGTGGCTGATTTCGGGCTTGGTGGTAGGCTTAGTTTCCTCAAATCTGATTCCGTTTTTAGGAGTTGTTATCACTTGTTTTTTTACAACATTTGCACTGCTCTATTTTAATTGGTACGCATCTCCCGTAACCAAGTTTCCGCCCCGTGTTACATCCCACAATCTTATTGTAAAAAACGGAGTGATGAATACCCCCAAATCCAAAAAGTTGATTTTGATGGCCCACTACGATACCGCACCAATTTCTTTTCTATATACACCGCAAATGGTGGGGAATTTCCGAAAATCGCTTAGGTTTAGCCTTATCTTAATGGTTATTGCTGAGTTTATCGTTATTGTGCAGTTCATCAATCAAAACATCATATTTAGCTATTTGTCTTACATTTTAGCGACTTATTTCTTGATTCAGGGAATTACCGCAACCGTGGATTTCTTTAGGTTGGGATACTCAAACGGAGCAAGTGATAACGCCACGGGTGTGGCTGCCGCAATCGAAACAGCCAATAGGTTATGGGATAAAAACTTAAAAGATGTTGATGTAGAATTGGTTTTGACCGGTGCCGAAGAAGTAGGAATGATTGGGGCAAGAGATTATTTTTTGAAGCATGCCAAAGAATTTACCAAAGAAACCTATTTAATCAATTTTGATACTTTGGGCAATGGAAATCTAAAGGTTATTACCCAGACAGGTAGCTGGTCGAATATCATTTATGATAATAGAATCATTCAGTCGGCCAAAGAAATTATCTCACAAGATACTGATTTGCAACACATAACAACTGGGGCATGGCATACTGCCGATTTTGACTCGGTTTGGTTTCTGCGTGCGGGTGTTCCGTGTGTAACCTTGGCGGCTTTAGATACTAACGGACGAATGCCCAATATCCACCGCCCGACGGATACTTTCGAGAACGTTGATTTCAAACCAATGAATGATGCCATACAATTAGCCGAACAGATTGCTCTAAAACTTTGACTTCTATGAATACCCGATTATTTACCATTATTTATTTTACTATTGCCGCCATCGAAATCATCGCCGATACATTACACCAGCGACTTTGGGTTTACTGTACCAAGCCTTTGCTCTTGATTTTGTTGGCGATTTATTATTATCTCAATGCCTCTAAACCAAAACTTACAAAACAAGATAAATTGATGCTGGCGGCTTTGGTATTTTCTTTGGGTGGAGATGTCCTGCTGATGATTCGTGAATACAACCTTTTTATTTTTGGTTTAGGTTCGTTTTTGATTGCTCATATATGTTACGTTGTAGTGTTCTCTAAAAAAGCCAAACTCAATAATTTAGCCCGAATCATCCTGATGTTTTATGTGTTTATATTCATTTATTATCTCAGAGGATATGTGCCGTCGGGACTTTTTGTGCCAGTGTTGCTCTATGCACTTACCATCGCCACGATGGGTATCAAGGCTTTTGAGCGTCAAGCTTCCACAACAAAGAGTTATCAATTTGTTACGATTGGGGCTGTGCTATTTATTATTTCTGATTCTTTTATTGCAATTAATAAATTTGTTGAACCTTTACCACAATCAACTTTGTTAATAATGGGAACATACGTTTTGGCTCAGTATCTTATCGTAAAAGGTATTCTTGAAGAAAATAAATCATAATACGATAGATAAAACCAATTTTTGAAAATAAATTAAGCCCATTAGATAAAAAATTGAACCAAAAAGTAGCATATTTGAAAAAAATATATTAAATTTGTTTCATCAATAAGAAGTAGCAGACAATTCAAAAATAATTTTTAAAAAATATTTGTTGCTACATATAATTTATATTTACTTTGCAGTATAGAAAGTGAGAGCGGGATACAATAGATGATTACTATACACCGTTTGTATATTTGCAAACACCTTAATAAGAAAGATTTAAAGATATTTTTGCTATAAAAGTTGTGTGGATTTAGTAGCGGGAAAGGCTGGGATATATTATCCCAGTCCTTTTTGTTTTATAAGGGTTCTAATTTTTTTTAATTTATTTTTAATCAGTTTTTTGCAAATATTTTCAAGAATTGATTGAAACTTTGCAATCAGAAATTTCGTCTATTAAGATAAAATAAAATAACTATAAAGTTAGTTTTATAGCTTTTTCATAAAAGTTGTGTGGATTCAGTTTCGAAAATGGTGGAGCTTTGCCCCACCTTTTTTTATTTTGGTACTTCGGGTGCTTTGTTTAATTCAATTTGTATTGATAAATCGAGAAAACGAATGCTTTATTAAAAAAATATCCCTGCAAAAAAATGCAAGGTTTTTGATATTCTCTTCGATAGATTTAACTGATTTTTAATTATTTTTTCAATCACTATTAGCACTATTTTCTGACATTTGTATTTGTCGTACATTTGCCCAATCAATCAAACAGATATGCGTGTACTTATCATCGAAGACGAACCAAAATTGGCGGAGTTCATAAAGAAAGGACTCGAAGAAGATAACTGCACGGTAGAGGTAGCCTACGACGGCCAAATTGGGAAAGCTCTGGTGCTTGCCAACCAATACGATATTCTGATTTGTGATGTAAACCTACCCCGAATCAATGGCTTCGATTTGGTAAAGCAGCTTCGTGAGCATAATATACGTACCCCAATTTTGATGCTAACCGCAATGGGTAGCTTGAATGATAAATTGGTTGGTTTTGAGGCCGGTGCCGATGACTATTTGGTAAAACCGTTTGAGTTTAGAGAATTGCTGGCTCGAATCAAATCACTTTTTAGACGCAGTAGTGAAGGGGCTGTTGTGAGTAATTTATTGAAGATTGCTGACTTAGAACTGGATTTGAATGAAAAAATTGCTCGACGTGAAGGTAAGAAAATCGAATTAACTGCGAGAGAATTTGGGCTACTCGAATTTTTGATGCGTAATAAAGGTAAGGTTGTATCAAGAATTGATATTGCCGAAAAAGTCTGGGACATACATTTCGATACTGGAACTAATACGATTGATGTTTATGTCAATTTTTTGCGTAAAAAAGTCGATAAGGAGTTCTCTACGAAATTGATTCATACTGTTGTTGGTATGGGTTATATTTTGAAGGAAGAATAAGATTAAAGAGCCAATATTAATCAAGACACAATACTATATCAGCTGATTTGTATAATCATGCTGATATTATTTTAATGGAAGAGCTAAAATCAAAGTAACCCTAAAACATCATGAAAATTGTAGATAGGTACACTATTCGGGCTCCGATACTTTATAGTATTGTACTTATTGCGTTTACATGTGTTGTTTATCGTTTTTATAATAATTATAGGCAAAACGAATTCTTCAAGGCATTACAGCACGTCGGAATTATCCATCAAGAATTATACTACGAAGTTTTGAGTCAAAATGGAGATTTATTGGCCAAAATGGATGCCCAAAAAAGTGTTAATATCAATCAAGAAACAACAATAATTTATGATTTGAATGGTAAAATTGTTTATAAAAGCCCCGAGGCGATTTCGAGATTACAGCCCAGCCAACTGAAAAGTATTTTGGCGGGTAAAAAGATAAACGTAAAACAAGGCGATTTTTCTTATTCGATTTATTTGCA
>JALOLV010000245.1 GCA_025455785.1 Spirosomataceae bacterium
TTGAAGCTCGATGCCGAAAACAAAAAACTCAACTTATTTATTTTACCGCTTGATTTTGAGGTCGTGTACAGCATCGAAGCGTATTCTTTTCGGAGATTATTGAGTTTGTCTTCTAATTCCCCATTGGCGGCAGCTACATCCAAAATCTCGGTATCAAGTAATTCGAGGTCTTGCTCAATTAAGCTAATCTGTTGTTCTTGAGTAGAAATTTGTTCTTTGATTGCCTTGATTTTACCTACGGTTGTCTCTTTCTTTTCTTTGGTTTCTTCGAGGATTCTTTTATTTTCTTCAATTTTTGCTTGGTTTCTTCTTTTTTCTTGTTCGAGCCGTTTACGTGATTTCCTCTGAGCCATTGACTCATCGAATATCAAAATCGTAAACAAGCAGAGCAATAAATATTTGACGTGAGTTACTTTCATTTATCTTTTCAAGAAGACTTGTTGATATGTTTTGGGAATCGTAAACGGAAAACCGGGACTTTCTTCTAAGAAATCAATCCGATTATGCTGCAAATTTATCATTGTATTGATTTCTTTCGCATTAGATTGTGCATCAATTTGCACTTTTACACTTTGGGGCATCACAACGGTATTTATATTCTGGAATTCTCCGTAGCCCACATTTATTGTACTCGCAGCGTTGGCGGTTTTGCCAAAAAGACGAACCAGCTTTAGATTATCTTGGGCAATATAATTTTCTAATTGTAGAATCTTTAGGTCTTGCAAGATTTTAAAAAATCGTTCTTCTTTTGAAACCGAATCTTGTTGTCTTTGTCGAATCGGCATATTGCCAATCAAAAGCGATTGAACCAAATCATAGTTTAGATTAAAATTAAATTGCTCGCTTAGTGAGTTAAAATCAAATTTATAATAGTTTCGATGGATACGGTCGAGGAAAACGATAGAGTCACGGGTGATTATTCCACGAGCGACTTCGAGTCCTACTGCCACCGAAATCCAAATCACACTGTCTTTCTTTATTTGAATCGTAGCCGGAAAAGATTGGTCTTCGCCCGCACCTTTAAAATCTACTTTTGATTTTATTTTTAAATATTTGAAATCTACTTCGGCAGGCTCAACCGTTACTTTGGGGGTTTCTTCGGTTTTTAATACCTCTAATTTTTCAACTTTTTGAGTCTCGACCGAATCTACTTTTGCAATGACTTCGTTTTCTTTTTCGATTTTCTTTTTGTGAGCATTACGCTTACAAGCCGAAAGAGAAAAAACAAAAAGTATTAAAAGTATTGATAGGTTTTTTTGTATCATTTTAAAATCTTAGGGTTTACTCAATCAACATTCCTTGCTGAATCTTCTTATCAATATTAGAGCTGTTTTCGCCCATTTGTTTTGCTTTTTTCCATTGCTCAATAGCCTTTTCTTTTTCGCCTAACTGAAAAAGGACATCGCCGTAATGCTCAATGATTGTTCCGCTGACACGTCCGTTCTGTCGGATTGCTGTTTCTAAAAAAGTACGAGCCTTCGCAAAATCTTTCATTGTATAAAGCACCCAAGCATGAGTATCGAGGTAAGTTGGGTTGTCTTTGTGTTTTTCGACCAATCTTCCCGATAGCTCAACCGCACGTTCTAATTTATCTTTACGAAGAGCCAAATAATAGCTGTAATTATTCAAAACGTGTTCGTAATTGGGGTCTTCTTTCAAGACAGCTTCGTATGCCTCGTCCGATTTTGCGTATTGTCGAATCTCGTTATAGGTATCGCCCAAAAGAGCATTGATATGTTTTCCTAATTCGGGATTATCCAAAGCAAGGTTTCGAGCCTCTTTCAGAGATTCGGCCGATTTATTAAAATCCTTCTTAACAAAATTGGCAAACCCATTGTGATACCAAAAGAATGCTTGATTCGGGAAATACTCAATGGCTTGTTCTGAATGCTTAGCCAAACTATCAATGTGATTTAGCTTACCGTCGAGTTCTACAATCGCCAGCCAAACCTCATAAACTGATTTATCGTAGAGCGTAGATTTCACATAATTATCACGAGCCTGAGCGAGTTCACCTTTTTTCATAAGCAAATCTCCCAAGATAACATAGCCACGTGCTTCTTTTGGAGCTTGCTTGATTAGGTCTTGGGTAAGCCCCATGATATTATCGAGCGTGTTATCGCCGCTATCGTCTTTGAGCATGAGCATGTAGCTCGAAAGCAATTTGAATTTTATATCGGGCGATAAATTTTTATTAGTAAAAGCCGCTTTCAACTCATCATTACACTTTGTTAAATCTCCTTGCTTACGATAAATCTCGGCGAGCAAAACGTGTCCTTGAGCAAAATCAGGGTTTACCTTTAAGGCTCTCTCTATCATCATCACGGCTTGGTCGTAGCGTTGATTCTGAATCATAATCTGAGCCTGCTGAACCACGTAGTCTGGCTCGGTTGGTTCCGAATCAATTAGCTTGTTACCTTCTTCGATTGCCTTATCTAATTTTTCTTGCTTGAGGTAAATCAACTGTTTTTGACGAGTGATTTCTTCACTGACACCGATGGTTTTTTCAATTTTATTGTATATATCAATGGCGTCGTTGTATTTGCCTTGCAGAATATAGGTATTTGATAAATCTAAGTAATTCTCAACATCATATGGATTCTTCTTTGCTAATCCTTCATAAACTTCGGCTGCTTCTTTATATCTTTTTTGCTTAGAATAAATCTCGCCCATGTATTTCTGGTAATATTTATTCTCTTCGTCGGCTTTCATTGCTTTTTCGCCGTAGATAATGGCATTTACCAAGTCTTCGTTTGCATAATATGCCTTAGACAACATAAACAAAGCACCCGAACTGGCTGGGTTCATCTCAGTAGCCTTCTTAAAATGAACAATCGCTTTGTCGTGGTTATCGGCAATAAAGAATTTCATACCGTCAGTAAAAACCGCTTCGGCCTGAAGTTCTTTCTCGGTCAATACACCATCATCTTGATTTTTTTTATTTCGCTGTGCCAATAGGAGCGAGGGGAGAGCCAGCAATATAAGTAGTCTAAGTAATTTCATTTTCAATATATTTGTAGGCTAAATAACGTCTGCACATTTTTAATTATTGCAACTCTCAAAATGCCGCAACATCCTTGCCAATTAAAACATCAAAGTTCTTGATTTTATGGGATTTATCAAAGTATTATACCGTACAATGGTAAAAAACACGGATATTTGGCATTAGAATTGTCTTCGTTATATTTGAATCACGATTAATTCATTAAAAATCACAATAAACCCATGGCTAAAAATAAAAAATTATCTAATAAGCCCATCAAACAAGAAGAAACCATTGTATTTCAACCAGTTATCGAAAACCAATCAATCGAAAAATTAGAAAAGTGGACACCCGCTATTCTGGCGGCTTTGATTTTTGTTTCTTATATTCCTATCTGGCAAAACACTTTAGTCTGGGACGATAAACCGTACATTGTTTTCAATGAATTGGTTACTAACTTTTCTTTGAGTACAATCGGCGATTTTTTTTACGGCCCAAAAAGTTTTCAGGTTGGTAACTACCACCCACTGACGATGCTTTCTTTAGCCATTGAATACGTATTTGTCAAAGATGCTCCGTGGCTATATCACCTAAATAACCTCATCCTTCACTCGGTCAATAGCTACTTGGTTTACTACTTGCTAAAGAAACTCAAACAGAATTTCATTATATCGTTTGTAACAGCCGTCTTGTTTGCGATTCACCCGTTGCACGTCGAATCTGTCGCTTGGGCAGCCGAACGTAAAGACGTACTTTATACTTTTTTTCAGTTATTAGCCATCATCTATTACCTCAAATTCGACGAAGAAAAATCTAATAAATACTATATCATCTCGCTCATTTTATTTGTCGCTTCGTGTATGTCTAAAGGGATGGGGGTTGTTTTACCAGCTCTTTTGATAATTACCGATTATTGTTTTCTCAAGAAACCGATAAACTCAAAACTTTTTATAAATAAGATTCCATTCTTCGTAATTACACTAATATTTGCATACATTGCGACGTCCGCTCAAAAAGTTGCCGGTGCCGATGCTTCTTCGGTAATCGGTGCAGCATACACAAAAGGCGAGCGTTTTCTGATAGTTTGCTATTCGTTTTGCTTTTATTGGGTCAAGACAATCCTCCCGTATAACTTACTACCTTTTTATCCTTACCCTTCAAAACCCACAGGTTCGATTCCCGCAATTTTTACGCTTGCCTTGTTTGGCGTAATTGCTATCATCGGTATGCTGTATTATTTCGGTCGTAAGGATAAACGCATTTGGTGGGCAGGTGGATTTTTTACAGTAGCCATCTCAACCGTTTTACAAATCTTGCCAGTGGGTAGTGCTATCGTCGCCGACCGCTACTATTATCTGTCGTCGATTGGGCCGCTTTTTATCGTAGCAATTTTGGTAAATAAATATTTTAATACTTCTAAATCGGCATTACCCGTTTCGATAGTTGCGGGTATTTTTTTATGTGTCCTGACATTTTTACAAACGGGGCATTGGAAAAACGGTTTGACGCTTTTTACGCCTGCATATAAAGTATATCCAAAAGATGCGATGGTTTTGAGCAACATGGGTTGGTATTATTTAGAGAATAAGGAATTCCCGACAGCTAAACAATATTTGATTCAATCTGACGAACAAGGCTTCAAAAACGGAGATGTGTGTCGCTCAATAGGTTCGATGTATCTGGACGAAGGCGACCCAAAAACGGCCATTCAATATTTGACCCGTGCATATCAATACAAACCCGAAAGTTATCGAACCGATATGCTCATGGGGCTTGCTTATGTTAAACTTTCGGATTGGCAGAATGCCATGAAATACCTTGAGAAGTACTTAAATCAACCCGAAAATCAAAACGAACAAAATATAGAGTACCTGACAAATCTTGGAAATGTTTATACCAATGTTGGCCGTATCAAAGAAGCAAAAGAAACACTACTGAAAGCCATAAAAATGAAACCTGATTATTGGGACGCACACCTCAATTATTCGTTTGCTTTTCGTAAAGAAGGAAACCTGCAAGAAGAGTTAAGACTATTGCAAGAACTCTACAAAAAAGCACCCGACCACCATGCGACCCTTCGCAATCTCGGAGTAACACTTGTTGATTTAGGAAAGTGGCAAGAGGCGGTTGAAGTTTGGTCAAAAGGGGCTGCAATCCAAAAAGACGGGAGCTATGAGTACAATAT
>JALOLV010000246.1 GCA_025455785.1 Spirosomataceae bacterium
TCAATTCGCACGCACGTTGCATGGCATCGGCACGTTGAGCCACCAAACGCAAGCCGTCTTCAAAAGACAAAGCACCAGCCGCAACCAATGCCGAAAACTCACCCAGAGAGTGTCCTGCTACCATGTCGGGCTTAAAGTCTTCAACCGTTGCGGCCAATGCCACCGAGTGCAAAAAAACCGCAGGTTGGGTTACATTGGTTTGTTTGAGGTCTTCGTCGGTACCTTCAAACATTATTTTTGTAATATCAAATCCTAAAATCTCATTTGCTTTGTCGAATAGAGCCTTTGCTTTTTCAGAATTTTCGTAGAGGTCTTTGCCCATTCCTACAAACTGAGCTCCTTGGCCCGGAAAAACGTATGCTGTCATAACCTGTTGTTTTTTGAATAAACCGAGTTTTAATACCTCTTAATCATATTTGAATCAAGAAATCATTAAAATCACGATAATCATGGTTTGTTTTGATTTTTCGGCTGCAAAGTTAAATAAAAGTGGCATTACTTTTGCTCGTAAAATAGATAAATCTCCCTTACTCATTTATACCTTCAGTGTCAGTTTTGTCCTTCGATGTTTAAGTAAATAGTGTTTTAGAATCTATACTGTGTTTTCCTAAAAAATTAAAAATGTTAATCAAACCGCTAAAAACGGCGACATTCGTGTTGCTTTTCAGCTACTTTTGTGTTTTCTCAAAAGCAGCCCTTGCCGATGCTCCGAGTGGTGTTATTTCAGGTCGTAT
Organism: Spirosomataceae bacterium; assembly: GCA_025455785.1. Lineage (GTDB taxonomy): Bacteria > Bacteroidota > Bacteroidia > Cytophagales > Spirosomataceae > JALOLV01. The sequence continues at coordinate 735 of JALOLV010000246.1, forward strand.
TTTCATTGACTACAATCAGAACGGCAAGCGAGATTACGCCGAAATCCTTGGTTTAAACAATGTTACGATACGTCTTTATTCGTGCGATGAACAGCGTTCGCTAACGCTGAAGGCTTCTACAACTACCAGCCAAAATGGCGAATATCGCTTTGAAGGATTAAACGACGGCGAACCTTACCGGCTCGAAATCGCCAATTTGCCCGCACCTTACATCCTGACAAAACATGGCAACGACCATCCGCAATCGTTCCGAATCGTTGGTTCGCCCAATGACGGTGTTCATTTTGGGGTAAATATTCCTGCAAATTATTGCCAAGAATACCCAACGCTGGCGGTTTCTTGCTACGTATCGGGCGACCCGCTCGGTGGCGGAAACAACGGCGATATGGATGCCTTAGTTGATTTTCCGTATCTTTCTCGTGGGCGGGTCAATGGCGAGGGCAACTGGCAGCATCCACGGCATTTGGCATTGATGAAAGAAGTCGGTACTGTTTGGGGTTTGGCTTATCAGAGAGACATCAAACAACTTTTTGTGGGTTCGTTTGTAAAACGCCACGTTGGTTTAGGACCGGGTGGAATCGGTGCGATTTATTTAATGGATTACTCGAAGGATATTCCCAAACCAAAAAATTCGTGGATAGATTTAACAAAATTAGGGGTTGATGTAGGACAAAATATCAGATTTAACCGTGATTTATCGCCCGATATTGGTTACAAAAGTACCGATAAAGATGCCTTTACTTATGCTTGCAAAATTGGGATTGGCGATATTGAGATGTCAGAAGATGGTCGTACCCTCTGGGTAATGAATCTCTTCAAAAGAGAATTAATTAGGATTGATTTGAACGATTATCTGACAACCCAAAAAGTCGAATCGATTACCCGAAACCATGTGAAATCTTATAAAGTACCGAGCGGAAGTTGCTCAAGAGGCGATTTCCAGCCTTTTGCTATCAAGATGCGAGACGGAAAAGTGTTTATCGGGATGGTCTGTACCTGCGAGACCTCGCAGCGTCGTGCCGAGTTGATGGCTACGGTTTTTCAGTTTAATACTTCGAGCGGTGCGTTTCAGAATATCCTCACTTTTCCCCTTGATTATCAGCGGGGCTACATCGGCACGAGTATCCCTGCTACGCAATGGTGGCAGCCGTGGCGTTCGGAGAAAGACCTATTCTTTAAATTAGGAAATAATTTACCATACCACGATAACTGGAATACCTATTACATTGCTTATCCACAGCCTGTTTTGAGCAATCTCGAATTTACCGAAGATGGCTACATGATTTTGAGTTTTATGGATAGATTCGGGCATCAGACGGGGTATTTTGATAATGGTCCAGACGGCATAACAAATGGGAAAACGGGGGTAACGGGTGGCGACATTATCGTTGCTGCCCCTACCAAATTGGGTAATAACCTCTACACCGTCGAAAAAAATGGTAAAGTGGGTATCTACGAAGCAACTGATTTTACGGGCGGTACGCAAGGAATCGGTGGCCGTGAATTTATAAATGATAACGTTACGCCTTGGCACGAAGAGGCTCACCATGGAAGCATCGCTTTGGTTTTAGGTAATCGTGAAGTAGTTGGAACGGCTCTTGATGCTGATGGTCGTAGCGATTCGGGCGGTATTCGCTGGACTCGCACCGATAACGGAAATCCCGTACCGATGAATGGCCATTGGGGATACGAGCTTTTTTATTCGAGAGAGGGCAATCAGCCGGGTTCGTTTGGTAAAGCGGCTGGTCTGGGCGAAATCGACGCTCTCTGCGACCCCGCTCCGATGGAAATTGGCGGGATGGTTTGGTTTGACGATAATAACAACGGCCTCCAAGACCCCTGCGAAAGTCCGTATTCGGGTGCGAGCCTGTACCTGTACGATACCAACGGCAAAGAGATTGCTACCACAATGACCAATACGGGCGGATTTTACTTTTTTAGCCGCTTTGGCGATGACGGACAAAGCTGGAACCAAGAGCGTGGCCAAATCAAACCCAATAGCAATTACACGGTTGTCTTAAAAAGTAATTTTGATGCCCAATCGGGGATTATGCTACGAGATGGCGATAAACGCTACCGAATTGCTAAATTCAAAAATCAGACAAATAACGCTACGTCTTGGAGCGATTCTGATGGTCTTGTAGCATCCGATAAATTTGATGGTTTCCCTCATATCCAAGTTCAGAGCGGAAACTCAGGTAATGTATCGCATACTTACAGTTTTGGTTTTTCGCCAGCCCAAAATCCAAATGCCAGAGTAGCCCAGCCTACGGGTAGTTTTATCATTGAAGCCAGAATTATCCAAGATAAAAATTGATAACTGATTATAAGCAAAGAAGCTCATCTTACTGTAAGATGAGCTTCTTTGCTTATGGTGGTTTTATTTAAGCAACTTCTTGTTTTTCGAGATTGAACAAATCATTCAATACATCAATGAGCGTTTCGGCTTCGCCACGTTTACAGGCCGCTTTGAGTTGCAAAACTGGCAATTTGATAATCTTCTGCATCATGCTCGACGTAATCTTATCCATTTTTTCGGCTTCTTCTTCGCTCAGGCTCTTCATATAGCGAGCCATTTCTTCTTTGCGGATTTGTTCGAGGGCATTTTTGAGCTTCTGAATGGTTGGCGATACTATCATCTCCTGCGACCAATTGTTAAACTCTGCCAGTGCTTCTCCGATAATGCTCTTTACTTGCGGAACAGCCGCCATACGGCGTTCGAGGGCCTCGTTGGCACGTCGCTGAATCTCGTCTAAATCGTAAAGTACTACACCCGCAATCTCTTCGATATTTGGCTCGATACTACGTGGAACCGACAAATCTATGAGATATTTGACCGAAATATTATTTTTTAGAATTTCTTTCGTAATCAACGGATTATCCATCCGAACCGAAGAGATGATGATGTCAGAAGTTTGAATTCTTTCGATAACTTCTTCAAAATCAGCCACTTCAAAACCTAATTCGCTTGCCAAAGCCTCAGCTTTTGAGCGAGTACGGTTAGTTATCGTGATATTTTTATAGCCTTTATCGGCCAATGTACGACTTACATCTTCACCGATTTCGCCAAGACCAACCACCAGAATTTTCGGGTTTGGTAACATCGGCAAGAAGCTCTCCATCATTTCGACTGTCGCATACGAAGTAGAGGCAGCACCATCACGGAAAGAAGTCTCTTGAACAACACGTTTGTTGGTAAAGAAAATCGTGTGAAGCAAACGGTGCAAAAACGGCCCTGCCATTTGCATATCGGCCGACCATTGGTAAGCGTGTTTTACTTGATTCGGAATCTGTAAATCGCCAACTACTTGCGACTGTAGCCCCATCGCAACCTCAAACAAATAATTTGCAGCTTCTTTTTGGTCGTCGATTATCTCAAAATATGGTAAAATTTCGTCAGAATTGAGTGCTTTTTCGGCTGCGAGTAGTTTAATAAGCTCGACAGAAAGGGTGTTTTCAGAAGTATAATAAATCTCGGTACGGTTGCATGTAGATAGAATGAGTGTTTCTGAAACCTCAAAAAACTCTTTAATTTTCAGCATCAAAGCCTTACACTCGTCTTCGTTTAGTGCAATTCGTTCACGAATTGCAAGAGGAGCATTTTTGTATGAAATCGTTATTGCTTTAAATTGTCCGTACATCTTCTTTCCGAAATATTTTACAAAATTACTCTCAAAATCATTATGAAAATTATGATTTTAATTAGTTTTTCTAATTTAGAATAATTCTAAATTGATTTTTGTGTCAATTGTAACCCTTATAGAAAAAATACAAGATGTGTATGGCTATTGTTTTGTATTTCTTCAAGAATGATAAATTAATTCAAAATTTTAGAGAATGATTAAGAACCAGAGAGTAAAGATGTGCCACATTACAAATACAGCACATCTATCAAATTGTACGTAGTTTACGACGTAAAGGTTGCTAAGGGCAATTAATTTTAAGTTAAACTTGTACTTTTATTAGTTTTCACGGCAAAATTTACACAAAACTTTCAATTGTTGTTACAGCAAAGTTGTTTGAATATGAGGCAAAATATTGTCGCTTATCTCAGATTCAAATATATCTACGATGAATGTTTTAGTTTGGATTTCGAGAGATTAAAAATTTTTAAGAATATGATTTCGTTTATTAAAAAGTTTACATCAATTTGTAAACCACTTGTACCATATTTTAACTGCTAATGGCGAGAAGAGAAGTTTTTGCAAATGTTTTTGAACAAATCACCGGTTGGCGATTTGCCATGATTTTTATTTTGTTGTTGATAGGGGCTACTGTTTTGTACTACTTCAATTATCTCGGAAAACAAGTCGAAGAGCGAGAAAAACGCTATGCCCAACTCTATGCGGCTGGTATCAAGTTTACGGTAGAACAGCAAACCAATAGCTCTTTTTGACGGAGTTCCGTCTGAAAGCGGGGCTCAGAATATCCCCGAATTAGAAGACAAAAAACGTAAATGGAACGCAAAAGAGAAGTTAGATTTTTTATATACCAAAGTTGCCGAAATGGGGCAGGAGCATCCGCCAATCGAATTCAAAATCGGAAATGATACAGGTTATGTTTATTATAGTAATTCGTTGATTGTAAGGCAGTTGAAATACTTCCCATTCATACTTTTAGGTACATTTTTAGTTTTAGGCGGATTGGCCTTTTTGGCGTATAGCTCTTCGAGGCTCGCCGAACAAAACCGTGTTTGGGTTGGCTTAGCAAAAGAAACTGCCCACCAGCTCGGTACTCCGATAACAGGCTTAACGGGCTGGGTTGAATTACTAAAATCTGACCCTAATTTCGATGGTTCGATGGCGGTCGAAATGCAAAAAGATATTGACCGATTGACAACAATTACGACCCGTTTTTCGAGTATTGGGTCTATTCCGCAGATGGCCCCCGAAAACCTCGGCGATTTGCTCCGTCAAAGTTTAAATTATCTCCAAAGACGGATTTCTACAAAAGTGAAAATTCATTACAGTTCACAATTAGCTGATGGTGAGGAGGTCGAGATAAATAAACACTTATTTGAATGGGTAATCGAAAACCTCTGCAAAAACGCCGTAGATGCCATGAGTGGAGTAGGCGATATTTGGGTGAATCTAAGCCGAATTGGTCAAAATCGAATTGCGATAGACATTGCCGATAACGGAAAAGGAATCAGTAAATCTCAACAACGCAAGATTTTCCAGCCCGGATTCAGTACC
>JALOLV010000247.1 GCA_025455785.1 Spirosomataceae bacterium
TGTGCCAAATTGCGGTATTTCGAGGCAATAATCGGCTTTTTTGACTATTTCTTCATTGACCCCAAAAACCTCATTACCCATCACAAAAGCATATTTTTTGCCTTTTTCGGGGCTAAATTCGTTTAATTTTAGGCTTCCTTCCACCTGTTCGACTGCCATCACAATCCAACCATCGGTTTGTAGTTTTTCTACTAATTCGAGAGCATTTTGAGCATACTCCCAATCAACCGATTCGGTTGCACCCAAAGCCGTTTTCTCAATATCTCGGTGCGGGGGCGTAGCCGTTATTCCGCATAAATAAATCTTTTCGGCCGCAAAGGCATCGGCAGTTCTAAACACCGAACCAAATTCCTCGACCGAAAGGCGGTTGAGTTCATCCATCGCTAATTTTTTCATCTTGACGCTTCGATTTCAAAATGCAAAAAAACACAATTTTGATGGGATAAAGGCAATCCTACCGCCAATAGTTATGGGCCATAAGCAGAAAGATTCGTGTGGTTTTCGGGATTTTGAAAGATTCATTCTAACTTAGCATAAAATTTGAACGTAACACCGATAGCGTTACAATCTAAAAATATGATAACAGATTTTGGTATAGTTTTGCTCTTTATATTGGCTTCGATGCTGATGTTGGTGCTGGTTTTCGGGATTTCTCGAATGCTTCGCCCCAATAAACCAAACGAAGAAAAACTAACAACTTATGAGTCGGGCGAAGACCCAATCGGTAATGCAAACATTCAGTTTAATGTTAGGTTTTATATTGTAGCGTTGATTTTTGTACTTTTCGATGTCGAGTTAGTCTTTTTGTTTCCGTGGGCAACGGTCTTCGGTCAAAAACAACTGATTGAGCAGTCTAACGGTTGGTGGGGATGGTTTTCGCTGGTCGAAATGCTCATTTTTATTGTAGTTTTGGCAATCGGACTCGCCTATGCTTGGGGCAAAGGATATTTAGACTGGGTTCGTCCTGACCAAAAACCGAGCAATTTCAAAGGTAAAGTACCAATGGATTTGTATGAGCAGGTAAACGAAAAGTTTGCGGCAAAAAGTTAAATGTTATTAGATTAATTATTTATTTTTGAGAACTTTCACACAAAATGCAGGTCAGCATTTCTACAAAACGAGAGAAAACAATATAATTGGTATTTATTTTTAACTATCGTTCTTCATTTTGAATGCAGACAAAAGGATAATTTTATGCAAATCGATATTCGAGGTAAAATAAATGAGAAAAAATTAGCATATAATAATGCTTTATTACCCCTATATGAGGCTATTGTAAATTCTATTCAAGCCATAGAAGAAAACGTTGATAACTCTTCAGGAATAATTGAGATAAATGTTATTCGCTCAAACCAAGGCAATCTTAATTTCGATTCCAATAATAGTTTTCTACCAGAAATAACGGATTTCTATATAAAAGATAACGGTATAGGTTTCAATACCAAAAATTATAATTCTTTCAATTTAGCCCATTCTACTTATAAATTTCAAAAAGGTGGTAAAGGAATTGGACGATTTACATGGCTTAAAGCATTCAAAAGAGCTGAAATAGAAAGTAATTTTGTTGAAGATAATAAATGGTATCATCGAAAATTCAATTTTGAGTTGACACAATCAGGTATCGAAAATCATACCTGTAATAATTCAGATTCATTACAAAAATATACTCTTGTAAAATTAGTCGATTTAAAAGATGAATATAAAAAATGGTGTAATAGTAAATCCGAAGAAATTGCTTTGAAGATTATAGAACATTGTTTTATATATTTTTTAAATAAAAATTGTCCTATAATTAAGCTATATGATTTTGGTGCAGAAATAATTGTTAATGACTTATTTCATCTCTTTACAGAGGGGCAAGTAAAAAATAAAGAGATTAAAATTAGAGAAAATAAATTCAATTTAAATATTGTTAGGATTTACAATACTAAAATTGACAATAAGATTCATTATTGTGCTAATACCCGAGAAGTTATTACAGAAAAACTTTCAATAGAAATTCCTGAGTTAGATGACTTTTTAAAGGATGAACAAGAAAAGAAATTTTCGATTGCGGTCTATGTCGAAGGAGATTTTTTAGATAAAAATGTAAATGATGAGAGAACCTCAATAACTTTCACGAAAGGAGATATCGACTTCCCAGACCAAACCTCTCAAGAAGAACTAAGGCTGAAAATTGCCGAAATTTTAAATCAAGAATTTTTTGAGTCTATTGAGGTTCTTTCTCAGGTAAGAGTTGCCAAAGTGAAAGAGTTTGTAAGCCAGCATCCCAGATATAAACAATTGTTGAAGTATCGACCTAATGAACTCAAAAGAGTCCCCTCAACCTTGTCTGAGGATAAAATGGAGTTAGAACTATTTAAAATTCAGCAATCTTTAGACTTAGAAGTAAAAAAAGAGGCAACTAATGCCTTAAAATTTATTGAAAGTGAAATTGATAAAGAAGAATTTTCAGAAAAACATAAAGAGTTATATAGTAAAATAATTGAGGTAGGTAATGCTAAATTATCAGAATATGTAATACACAGAAAATTAGTTCTTGACTTATTAGATAAATTTTTAAAAATAAATGCAACAGAAAAGGCTGTACATAATCTAATTTTCCCTTTACAAACCCTATCAGATGAAATTGGTTTTGAAGACCATAATTTATGGATGATTGATGAAAAACTATCATATCATAAATACTTAGCATCGGACAAAAAATTCAAAAAAATTGAACCAATTGATTCTGAATCAAACGAAAGACCTGATATTATTGTTTTTAATAGGCCCTTTGCTTTTGCAAATGATGATAAACCATACCAATCAATTGTGTTAATTGAATTCAAACGCCCTAAAAGAGATGATTATACTGATGAAGAAAACCCAATCACACAAGTAAATCGTTATGCACGAGAAATTATAGAGGGGCAAGCAAAAGACAAAAATGATAGAGGATTCAATTTAAGACAAAATACACCCATTTATTCTTATATTATATGTGATTTAACCCCTAAATTAATCTCGTATGCAAAAGATGGAGGTTTTAAATTACTACCAAATGGTGATGGATTTTTCTTTTTCAACGATAATTATAATATGTATGTTGAAATAATGAGTTTTGACAAAATTCTAAAAGATGCGAGAGAAAGAAACAGGATTTTATTTGATAAGTTGAATTTAGTCTGATAGCATATAATGAATTTCGATACTTTAGATAAAAACGAGCATATTAAAACGGGCGAAAGCGAAGTGATTTTGACAACCCTCGACGAGCTGACTAACTGGGCAAGAGCAAATTCTCTCTGGCCGATGGGTTTTGGTTTGGCTTGCTGTGCCATCGAAATGATGGCAACTTACGCTTCAAACTACGATTTAGAACGTTTTGGGGTTTTTCCACGCCCTTCGCCACGACAATCTGACTTGATGATTATCTCGGGGACGGTTACTTTCAAGATGGCCGATAGAATCCGCCGATTGTATGAGCAAATGGCCGACCCCAAATACGTTATTTCGATGGGGAGTTGTTCAAATTGCGGAGGGCCGTATTGGGAGCATGGCTACCACGTTGTTAAAGGTGTTGACCGCATCATACCAGTTGATGTGTACGTACCCGGGTGTCCGCCACGCCCCGAAGCCCTGATTGGAGGTATCTTGAAACTCCAAGAAAAAATCAAGGAGCAGAAGTTATCAGAGATTTGACCTCTTCTTTCTGATTATTCTTACGTTTTTTGCGGTCTTTTTCCACAATCTGGTCTAAAATCCAGAAATAAACTCTTGGGATGGTTCCTCGCAAGATTCTCACCAAATGGCTTTGGGTATTGCACAAAACCTCAAATCTATCTTGCTGGATTCCACTGATAAATCGTTGAGCTACAACCTCTGGCGAAACCAACTTTGCTCCGTTCGACAAAGCAACTGTTTCGGGGATTGGTGTGCGTCTTTCATCCGACATCATCGGCGTGTCTGTATCGGGCGGATAAAGAACGGTAACCCCTATACCGTGGTCTTTTCCTTCCATTCTTAGTACTTCGGCAAGGCCAGTGAGGGCAAATTTTGTAGGAGAATAATTTGAGAATCCGTAAATACCAGTATAACCAGCCAAACTCGATACAAAAGCCAAATTACCACCCGATGCTTTGAGATACTGCCACGCTGCTTTTGTGGCATAAACAGCCCCCCAGTAATTGATATTCATGGTATTTTGGAGCCTTTCGAGCGGCACTTCTTCAAAACGGACATGCCCGCCCAAGCCAGCGTTATTTATCAAAACATCGATTCCGGACTTGGTACCAATGTAATCTATAACATGCTGAATATCAGACTGATTGCTAACATCTACCGGAAAAATCTCTACCTTTATTGAGGTGCCAAATTGTTGAAGAAGCTCTGTTTTGGCTTTTTGTAGGCCTGCTTCTCCTCTCGCCAAAATAAAAAGGTTTGCCCCAAAACGTGCAAATTCTTTTGCGGTTGCTAATCCTATTCCCGATGAACCACCGGTAATGACTACATTCTTTTTGTTGAAACTTCTCATAGCTGTAAGATTTAACGAAGTTCCTCTTAGGTTTTTTGTTTATAAAAGCTTTCTCTAAACTATTGAGGATATACGTGTGACTTCAATAATACAGAAACACATTTTGAATAAAAAATGTTGCGAATAAGCCATTTAATACAGTAAAAAATTTAGTCCTGCATAAAAATTACGGCTTGCTGCCGGATTAAAAAAACGATTTCCGACGGCATTGAAGTCATTGCCGAGGCTGTAGATTTGGTTTAGAAGATTATCGCCTCCTGCGTACAAATCGAGCCCAAAATGATTAAATTTGACCTTATATCCCATTCTTGCTGCCAATAACCAGTAAGCATCTGCACTGAAAGTATTTGCGTTGTTTAGCCAAATCTTATCCGTAAAATTGAGCGTTGAATTTAGATAAATGCCATTTCGGTTTTCTACATCAAAGCCCGTAATCCAGACGTTTTGGGGTGTTCCGGGTAGGCGTTTTCCACTAAAATTCTGATTCTCGGCTACAAAATCCGTGAACTTAAAATCATTGTATGTAAAAGTAGTAAACGCCCGAAGGTTATTCACAAAACTACTCTTATTATTAATTATAAATGCGTTTAGCGAAATCTCAACGCCTTGTTGCTTGGTTAAACCAGCATTGTTGAAAACCTCAATGCCCGCAGCATTTACGCTTCTGACGATAACATCTTGTAGCTGAAAACTAAAAAGTGCCACATCGAAATTGAGGCGTTTTCTGAATAATTCTCCACGAGTACCGATTTCATAATTAAGCCCTTTTTCGGGTGCAAGGCTCGTAAAAAACGACGGACTCCGGTA
>JALOLV010000248.1 GCA_025455785.1 Spirosomataceae bacterium
AGGCTTAATTGGCTGTCCGTTGGTATCAAAAGCCGATTGCGTACCAGCCAATGCCATGGTTTTAAAGATACCGTTGGCATCTTGGCTCACCAATATCTCAGGCGAAGCCCCAATCCAGACCATTCCCAAATGTGGCAGTGCCACCGCCGAAACAAAAGCGTTGGGGTACGATTGGCAAAGAGTATCGAACGTGGCAATAATATCAAAATCGTCTTTGAGTTCGACTTGCTTGGTGCGAGACAAAACCACTTTCTGAAACTCACCTTGCTCGATGGCCGCAATGCCCTTTGAGACGATTGTAGTAAACTCTTCTTTTGAACTTTGGCGTAGATTTAGGGTGTGGTGATTGGAGTTTTTTGGCGAAACTTTGCCTATATGCTCAAAAGTTTCGATTAATTTCTGAAACTCGCCGAATTGAAAAGATTGCTGAGAATTATTTATTAACAACTCATTTTCATCAAAAACTAAATGTAAATCGGCTTTTAGGAAGTAAGATTCGGCACCTTCAGGATTTAGAAATGGCGAAAAAGCGAATCCGCTCGAAAGTTCTTCAAAATCAATCTTGGTTTGTTGCGGTTTTTCAGAAAAATCTACCAATAAATGCTTTTCTTTTTGCTTGGGCAAACGCCACATCGCAATCGGGAACGCCATCTGTTGTGCAGCCGCCCAAACAGCCCGATAATATTGGATTTTATTATCTATTATTTTGTCGATGATTGTCATACAATAGTCATTCGATTTCCACACATGATTACGCACTCATGGTATCGCAAGAAGCAACCTATCTGATTAACACTTTTTGGAGAAGATTTATTCCGCAATGTAAGGGAAGTTTTATCAAAACCCAAAAAAACCAAAATAAAACAATTATTTATAGCGTGATAATTGACTGATATTCAGATTTTTAGAATATTCATAAAAGAGATTCTATTGCTACTATTTAGAATTATTTGTAATTTCAAAATCCTAATCACCCCAAAAAATGAACTCGTCTTTTCTAAACTATAAATTTCTGCATAGACTCCTTCGAGGTGAATCTCGGCTCGAAAGTAGCTCAAACGGAAAAATAATCGGTACCGATATTGCTATCGAAACAGCCCTCGAAGCCCTGATAGATTTGGTTTTTGAGCCAGATTCTGTGAATGTATTGAATACCTCACTTCTTACGCATCAGGTAGAATCTTACGGTAGCCAGATAGATTTGTTATTGTTTATTCAGAATCGTTATAATGAATTGACCAACGGCGGTATCTGGATAAATCATGATTTTGTAGCCCCCGAAAACAAAGACGAGGTGGTTTTTTTGTGGCTCAACGACAAAGACGGCAACAACCACCCCGACACGATGATAAAAGACACCTCGACTTATGCCCGATACTTACATTTTATTAGACAGTTTAGGCACAAGAATGGTCAGGCGATTATCCAAGACATGATTGAGGTGGGAGGCAATAAATATGCGTGTTTGAGTCTGCAAGATGCCTGTGAGTTTATGCTCAAAAAAGATAATGTTGATAACTGGCGGAGCGAGATTCAGCAAAACTACTGCATCGAAACCTTTGGCGATTGGCAGAAAACACTACAAAATGCCGATTTTAAGGTGCTTCCGCACTCAAAAACCTATCGCAATGACTGGATGATAAAAAAACATTGGCAGGGCAAAGTGGCCTTGTTCGATGAGTCTTTCAAACCGATGGAGTTTCCCGAAACCCACGCAATCATTTTGGCCGAAAAATCCTAAATGAACCATACAATTGAATGACAAACGTATGACAATTGATTGACATAATTTTTACTATTCAACCAACAAAACCATGAAAAAACTCTTCGTTTTATTATTTCTACTGATTGCAAATCAATCATTCTCGCAGACTTACGCCGAGCGTTTGGGGTATCCGAAAGGTGCAAAAGTTGTCATTATGCACGTTGATGATGTCGGGATGTCGTACGATTCAAACAAAGGGGCAATCAAAGCCGTCGAAGAAGGTGTTGCGACTTCGATGAGCGTCATGATGCCTTGTCCGTGGGTTCCGGGATTCGTGCATTACCTAAAAGACCGCCCAAACATTGATGCAGGGCTGCACCTCACGCTTACCTCTGAATGGAAAGATTACCGCTGGGGGCCGCTTTCGGGCAGACCCGCCGTCGCTGGCTTGGTTGACGAAGAAGGTGCTATGTGGAGCAATGTGGTTTCGGTGGCAATTCACGCAACCGCCGACGAAGTAGAAAAAGAGATACGAGCCCAAATCGAGAGAGCCAGACGGATGGGGTTTGAGCCAACTCATCTCGACTCGCACATGGGGACGGTCTTTGCAACGCCTGCGTTTTTGGAGCGTTATCTGAAAGTCGGGATGGAGTACAAGATTCCCGTGATGTTTCCGGGTGGGCATGATACGATGATTCAGAAAGAGATAAATTCGACTGGTATAAAAATCGAACAGGCACAAGCCATTGGTAAAATGCTTTGGGATGCTGGCTTGCCAGTTCTTGATGATTTACACAATGTGAGCTACGGCTGGAAGAGCAAATACCTCACGACCGATGCCGAGATTCAGCAATTTCATACCCAAAAATACATTGAGTCTTTTAAGGAGCTTCAAGCGGGTGTTACGATGGTGATTATGCACTGTACGGCTCCGACCGAGGTATTTCAATACATTTCGGATTCGGGCAATACCCGCAAAGGCGATATGCTGGCGATGCTTTCGCCCGATTTAAAGAAATACATCAAGGATAACGGAATAATCCTAACTACGTGGCGTGAACTAATGGAGAGAAGACAGAAAGTGAAGTAGGGGAGAGAAAAGTACTGGTCGAGATTTCAAATCTCGACCAGTATTGTGATGAATTTGTAATTCGCAATCAAAGATATTTTCTGACTAACCGAATTACGCCAAAAGAGCTTTTACTAAAGCCGAAATGGCTTTTCCTTCGGCGATTCCAGCCAATTCTTTTGTAGCTACGCCCATTACTTTGCCCATATCCGACGGAGCCGAAGCACCTACACGCACGATGATTTCTTGTACTTTGGTTTTGAGTTCTTCTTCCGAAAGTTGTTTTGGTAAATAAGCCTCGATAACCGCAATTTGTGCTTGTTCTTTTTCGAGGAGGTCGGCACGACCCTGCTTTTCAAATATTTCAGCCGAGTCTTTGCGTTGTTTTACCGACTTCTGCAAAATCCTCATTTCTTCGTCAGGAGTCAATTCTGCACTGCTTCTACCCGGTTTGGTTTCTTCTTCGAGAATCAACTTTTTAATATCACGCAGAGCCAATAATTTATCTGGTTGCTTGGCCAGCATTGCCGCTTTAATATCGGCATCAATTGTACTTTTTAAAGACATTTTCTTTCAATTTATTGTACTAATCAAAGATTTTAAAGGGTTTGTATCCGCTCAATCATTTTTTGGAACACCTTTTGATAGGCAAAGATACAAAAACATAACCCAAATTTATAATTTTAATAACTGCTATGCTTACACGTTTCCTAATTCCGTTGGCGGGATTGGTCTTGCTTACGTTTCAGACGTTTGCCAAGCCTAAAAGTGAATCTTACTTACAGATTAAACAGCGTTACGCTGAGATTCAAACAAATCTCAAAAATCATCATTACATTACCCAGCGTTTTACAGATGCTCGTTTTGGCGAAGAGGTCGTTACGGGGTATTTCAAAAACAATCGAATCGAATTGATTGTTTCGGAAACCTACGGCGAAATCGGTAAAATCAGACACGAGTATTATTTCGACAAAAACGGGGAACTCATTATTGCTTCAAATCAGTTATTCAAGTACGACGAGGGCGATACCAACATAAACTTGGTAAAAGTAAACGAAAATCGCTATTATTATACCCAAAAAAGATTGGTAAAATGGATGAATGAGCGGAACCAATTGCTCAATATCCACCACCCAGATGCACTACCTCGTAGCAGATACATGCTTGGCAAAAGCATAATGCTCACGGCAAAACTGAAAGAACGAAGAAATGACGAAGTTATCGGTCAATATCAACAAAATAGCAACGCTCCGCAATTCGAGAGGGGGCAACATGCCGAGTGTTATCAAAGCGGCAGTTGATTGTGAACGCTTTGGGGCAGAGGGCATTACGGTGCATCCACGCCCCGACGAACGCCATATCAGATACCGTGATGTGTATGAATTGAAGGAGGTTGTTACGACCGAATTTAACATCGAAGGCAATCCGACGGAGGGTAAATTTGTAGAGTTAGTTTTGGCAAATCGCCCTACGCAAGTTACGCTTGTGCCAGATGCACTCAACGCCATCACTTCAAATGCTGGATGGGATACCATCAAGCACCAAGAACGCCTCAAAGACCTTGTGGCAATTTTTAAAGAAGCAGGTATCAGGGTTTCGATATTTGTGGACCCTGTCGAAAAAATGATTGAGGGAGCTGTAGAAACGGGAACCGACCGAATCGAACTTTATACCGAACGCTACGCTCATGATTATTATATCAATCCAGAACAAGCCGTTGCCGATTATAAACGAGCCAGCGAGCTGGCTCACCAATTAGGTTTGGGAATTAATGCTGGGCATGACCTAAATCTTGATAATTTGGCTTATCTTAAAAAGAATATTCCGTCTTTGGCCGAGGTTTCTATCGGCCACGCACTCATTTGCGATGCTCTTTATCTGGGTCTTGAAAACACGATTCAGTTGTATCTTAGAGAATTAGCTTAAATATCAACAAAAACGGGATGTTGCTGCAACATCCCGTTTTTGTTTTATTAGCTCCTTAAATCGTCAAATCTTGCACATCAACTGCACAAAGATTTCGGATATTATCTACCGTAGCTGGCGATTCCATCTCAAACCAATCATTTAGACCACGGTCTTGGCGGGCTGCCAAAACGGCGTGTTTGATGGCAAAAAATACGGTATTGGCCAATACTAAAGGTGGCTCACCAACGCCCTTGCTCGACATCAGTAAATTTGGATTTTCGGGGACTTCGGATGCCGCTTCTCGTGGAAATAAATCTACCCTAAAATCTAATGGAATCGAGGCCGCACAAGGTGGTTTGTAAGTCCAAGTATTTGGCGTATTGAGCATCCCCGCAGGATTTGCCGTACCGACTGGCTCCCAGACGACTTTCTCGGTC
>JALOLV010000249.1 GCA_025455785.1 Spirosomataceae bacterium
TGTGGGAGTTGAGGGATTCGAACCCCCGGCCCTCTGCTTGTAAGGCAGATGCTCTGAACCAGCTGAGCTAAACTCCCAATTTTTTCACAACTGCCGTTGTGATTTGGGACTGCAAAGATGGAAGATTAAAATTTATCTTCCAAATATTTCATTGAAAAAATTTTCAAAACTATCTTGCAAAAAATTTAAAATACATCAACAAATAATGCGTAAATTATTAATTTTCAGCCTCTTATCGCTCATTGGATGGTCTTGTAAAACCACAAAAAATTTCTCTAAAAAAAATCCGTTGGCTCAATTGATTGATACATCGGCCGTTTTGAAAAATAGTTTTACAGGTTTCTCGCTCTACGACTTAGAGAAAAACCGAACAGTTTTTGACCGAAATTCTGAAAGATATTTTACACCCGCCTCCAATACCAAAATATTTACGCTGTATGCGAGCCTCAAAACACTTGGAGACTCGATACCTGCTTTGAGATACAAAATAAATGGCGATTCGCTCTTTTTTTGGGGAACTGCCGACCCGACCTTCTTACACCCCGATAACATCGGGACAACTCGTGTTTTAGATTTTCTAAATAAAAACAAGACCTCGAAAAGACTCTATTTTTCGGATGCCAATTTTACCAATGAATTTTTTGGCTCGGGATGGATGTGGGACGACTACAACGATTATTATTCGCCCGAAGTTTCGCCATTGCCCCTTTATGGAAATATCCTACGCATTAAAGTACAAAACACCGAGATTACGATTCAACCCGAAATATTCAAAAATTCGATTTATCTAAAAAAAGAAAACGGTAGCCAAATCAAGAGAACAGTAAGCGACAACCAGTTCTTGATGCCACAGAACCTTACCCAAAAGGAAAAATACGAGCAGGATATTCCGTACAAAACCTCGACGGCACTTACCCAACAGTTATTGATTGATACACTTCGTCGAAACGTGAATTTATCCCAAATGGCGGTGCCGAAAGACGCCCAAACGATTTACAGTACCAAGACCGAGCCTATTCTACGCAAAATGATGCAAGAGAGCGATAATTTGCTGGCCGAGCATCTATTATTACTCTGCGGAGCGACCCTCCGAGATTCTCTCAATACATCTTTTGTGATTAATACCATCACCGAAAAATACCTCCAAGACCTACCCGATGCCCCAGTCTGGGTAGATGGCTCGGGAATCTCTCGATACAATATGTTTACACCTCGCTCGGTCGTGAAACTCCTCCAAAAAATGTACGCTGAAATACCACAAGAAAGACTTTTCTCGTTAATGGCTATTGGTGGGCAAGCAGGAACCATCGGGAATCTATACAAGGCCGATAAACCCTACGTTTTTGCGAAGTCGGGTTCGATGAGTGGGGTTTATAACTTGAGTGGGTATCTGACCACAAAAAAAGGTAAAACGCTGATATTCAGCTTGATGAATAATAATTTTAACCGCTCGACGAGTAGTGTCAGAAAGGAAGTAGAGCGGATTTTGAATTGGGTACACGAAAATTATTAGTTTTGCAGGATGAAACAAACGCTGTTTATATTTTTTAGTCTTATTTTTTGGTTTGCTAATGCTCAAGAGGTCAATTACCTCAAGGCGTATCACCCGGCCATCAACAAGGCCGAACTGGCAATTATTGACGAAAAATACAAAGATGCTTTAGAAAATTATAAACAGGCTTTTGGGGCTGTACCGAAGGGTTTTATGAAAGACTATTTCAATGCGGCAGTTTGTGCAACCTACCTCGGCGATGCCACCAACACGTACAAGTATTTGCTCGAAGTTGCAGCCAAAGGCATAAGTCTGGATTTTGTGAAAGACGAATCTGCCTTTCTCGGAATCCAACGAGACCCAAATTGGCGAGAATTTGAAAAACAATATTTGGCAAAAAAACGAGAGTTTGATATTAGCATCAATAAAAGCCTATTGGATAAACTCAATAAAATTTATGAGCGAGACCAATGGTTTAGGGTACGTAATGCTGAGGCTTTTGCCGATACAATTGCTAAAATGGATAAGCAAAATGCACTCGAATTGGATTATTTGATTGCAAAATATGGTTTCCCGGGCGAAGACCAGATTGGTTGTGGCGAAGGCGGCATGCCGATTATTCAATATCCTTTTTATCAAGTTATCAAACGGCAATCACCCGAAAACCAAACAATCAATTTTTCTAATGCCCTCCTCGACGCCATGCGTCGGGGTCGTGCGATGCCACATACCGCGGTGTCGCTCATGGCAACAATCAACGGCAACGACTCGTTTTTTGCTCGCCATGTATTCAAAATTCTGGGAACAGGTTCGCCAGATTTCCAAGGCAAATCCTTCTCAAATCGCATTGATAAATGGGTTTTTAGGCAGATTGATACTGTTGATGAACAAAGAATTAACGAAATGCGTTTAGCTAATGGCATGGAGACGCTGGCAGAGTATCGTCAGAAAATACTGTTTTCGCTGAAAGACAACCGATTTTTGTTTCCATATCGGGCATTTGCCAATATGTGGCAGGTTACTGACCCCACCATTGCGGCAGAGTATCTAAACGGCACGGTAATTATCGAATAAACATGGTTTTTCGGGTATCTTCGAATGACGACCTGCCCGAATCGTATTGAAGACTTACAATAAATTATTATCAAATTCGGGTCATTCGTCATTCGGATAATTCGAGAAAATAAAAAATTAATGGATGTATTAGTAATGGTAGCCCAAGTGCTACTGAGTTTAACAATCTTAGTTGGATTACACGAGTGGGGACATTTCTACGCAGCTCGAAAATTCGGAATCAGAGTAAATAAATTTTATATCTTCTTCGATTTCCTTTTTCCTCTACCAAATGTGCTAAACTTTGCACTCTGGAAACGCAAAAAAGGCGATACCGAGTACGGTCTTGGGTGGTTTCCGCTGGGCGGATACGTCGATATTGCGGGTATGGTCGATGAAACCAAAGATGCCAAAAGCCTTGCGGCCGTTCCAGAGTCATGGGAGTTTCGAGCCAAACCAGCTTGGCAACGCCTTTTAGTGATGCTCGGTGGTATCATCGTCAATGTAATCGTTGGGGTTTTAATTTACTCGGCCGTAACCTTCACATGGGGAGATTCCTATACGCCAATCCAAGAAATTAATAAAGACGGTATCGTGGCATACGAAATCGGTAAAGAAATAGGCCTTCAGACTGGCGATAAAGTATTGAAAATCAACGGTAAAGATGTTAGTTTTTTTGAAGAATTACTCAACGAAGAAGTGATTTTGGGGCAGGGTTCATCTTACACTATCGAACGCAACGGCGAAATCAAAAACATCGCGATTCCTGATAGCTTGGCAAATATGCTCTCAAAACGCAAGCGTGAAGGTAAAATGCGGGCATTTATCGGTACAAGAGATGAGTTTGAAGTCGGCGAAGTACCCCAAGAGGTAAAACGTAGTTTGATTGCTAAACTATTAGGAAAAGGCAATGATTCGATTCCTCCTGCGGCCAAAGCTGGTCTAAAAGCCAAAGATAAAATCATTGCAATCAATGGTTCTCCAATCCAGTATTATTATCAATTGCAGGAGCAACTACAAGAAAATAAAAGCAAAACGGTTGATTTAGCCGTATTACGTGGCAAAGATACATTGCACCTCAAACCAACTGTTACCAACAACGGCACAATTGGTTTTATGGCAAGCATGACAACTGTCCGCAAAGATTCGGTGATTCACTATTCATTGCTTAGCTCATTTGGCCGTGGTACACAAAAAGCTTTTAATACAATCGTTACGAATATAAAGGGCTTCCAGAAGATTTTTAGAGGAGATGTAGATTTCTCGAACGCGGTCAGTGGTCCAATCGGTATTGGTAAATTATTTGGCTCGATTTGGGACTGGGAACGCTTCTGGACACTCACGGGTATGCTTTCGATGGTCTTGGCATTTATGAACCTCCTGCCGATTCCGGCACTTGATGGTGGACATGCCGTCATATTGATTTACGAAATGATTTCGGGTCGTAAGCCATCCGAGAAATTCCTCGAAAGAATCCAACAAGTAGGAATGATTATCCTGCTTTCGCTGATGGTTTATGTGTTTTATAATGATTTGAGGTAGAAAATCGGCTCATCAATGTTATTACTCATCAAATATTTTTTCATGTTTTTGTCCTTTTGGTATTCGCAAGAGGGCAAAATTCATGATTTTCATACCTCGCTGACCGAAGTACACTACAACGCCAAAGAAAAATCGCTCGAAATCAGTATTCGGATGTTCACCGACGACCTCGAAAATGCTTTGACCAAACTAAACAATGGCCAAAAAGTGATGATAAATGGGGTGAACGATAAAGCCAATCCGTTTGTTGAGCGATACATCCAACAACACTTTGCCATTATCACGCCTCAAAAACAAAAAAAAACATTTAATTTTATCGGAAAAGAACTCGAAGGCGACGCCACTTGGGTTTATATTGAAATCCCGAATTGTACATCGGTCAATGACCATACGCTACAAAACGACATCATGCTTGAGCTTTTTGATGACCAAACCAACCTCGTAAATTTCTTTTGGGGTAATTCAAAAAAGACATTTCTTTTCAATAGTCGAATCAAATCTGCTGCATTAAATTTTTAATATTATCCAATCATCAACTTTCTGCCTTATATCAACCCTTTTTTCGCCCTTATTTCCTAAATCACCTTTGTTGATGCCGTAAACATCCATAATTTTGGCCTAACTAAACCGAACACCAAAATAGATGACACATTTACGAAAAGGTACATTTGTACGCCGAATCAAAGAAATAAGTATTGGCACAACCCTAACACTGGCTCTGGTGTCGCCCGTAATGCAAAGTTGCGGAGACAGCGATTCATCCTCAGAAGAGGAATACGAAGAGGTTTATACGAAGGGAGTCAGGACATACATCAAAGAAACCGAAAAGGGTGTTTTTCAGATTACGGATGAGTTTCCGACACCCGCCGATAGTTCAAAGGCCATCGTGAGCTACTTAAATGGCAAAGTGGATACTTTGGGACTGAACCAAGCCAAACAGATTATCGACAGAGAAGGTATCAGCAATTCGGATGGTTCGGGCTTTACAAATACGCTTGGCAATGCTTTACTTTTTGGTAGTATGGGCTATTACACGTAGCCGAATCGGTGCTTTTTATCCACTTTATGCCTCAAAAAAGGCATACGATAATTCGGTTGTTCATTCGCAGAACATTCGCCAAAGTACTTCATACCGTCCGGTAGGTTCTCGCAGTGGTTTCTTTCGTAGTGGGGTTGGGGTACGTTCGGGTGGATGATTCTACATTAAAACGGTTGATTTTACATTTGACAATTACAAATCTCCCACGACTAAAAGTCATGGGCTTCTAATGATTTTTCCTTATGATAAAACTACATAAATTGACCGAAGGCCCCGAAAACTCACTGATGCGTTTGGGCTGGAACTGGATGCTCGGGCAAGATACCCTACCGTATATCAACAACGAAATGGTTGTGGTTTCAGAAACCGAAGCCGAGCAGTACTATGAAGCAACCAACCAGCTTTACGAAATGTATGTGCAAGCGGCCGAATACGTGATAGAAAACAACTTACTGGAGGCTATCGGAATCCCGAAGAATCTGCACGAAATCATTAAATACTCTTGGGAACAAGACAACCATTTTCATCTTTACGGGCGTTTTGATTTATCTGGCGGGATTGATAATCAAGCAATTAAACTAATCGAATTCAACGCCGACACTGCCACGTGTATTCCCGAAACGGCGGTGGTTCAGTGGGCCGCATTGAAGGCCAATCAATTAGATGATGAGTCGCAATTTAATACGCTTTTTGAATCTTTGAGAGAGAATTTCAAACGAATCAGAGAGATGAATCGGCATCTACCACCGACCATTCTGTTTTCGACATTGAAAGATTATCCCGAAGATGATACCAACGTTAGGGTATTGATGGAAGCCGCCCGTGAGGCGAGTTTCGATACCGAATTTGCCTACATAGACGAGGTGGAGTTTTCGGCATCGGAGGGGGTTTATCGGCAGAATCCGTACAATCAGCAATACGAGCGTTTTGGGTTTTGGTTTAAACTGATTCCGTGGGAGTACATCGCCGACGAACCCGATTTACCAGAAATTCTGACCCAAATCGTGCAAAACGATAAAGCAGTTGTTCTGAATCCTGCTTACACATTGATTTTTCAGTCGAAGGCAATTCTAAAAATTCTCTGGGATTTATTCCCGAATCATCCACTCTTGCTCGAAACCCAAGATAAACCATTAATCGGTAAAAAATCGGTCGAAAAAGTACTTTTTGGTCGAGAAGGAGCCAACGTCAGGATTTTAGAGTCGGATGGTAGTGTGCTGTCAGAAGCCGATGGTGACTATGAAGAATACCCAAAAGTATATCAAGAATACGTAGAGTTTTTACAGGATGAACATCAAAATCGTTATCAAGCAGGAGTCTTTTTTGCCTACAAAGCCTGCGGACTGGGCTTTCGTCGTGGCGGATATATCATTGATAACACCGCTCAATTTGTGGGACATTTGATTGGGAGTTAATCAAAGTATCAGCAGAATTAAACAAAAATGATTTTTTCTGCTGATATTTACGCCAAACCCACCGAATGAATGAAAAACTTTTCGATAGGCATTACTTGGCGAATCTTGGTTTTGGCAGTTTTTATTTGCCCAATTCCGTTTTTAATAAATCAAAAAAATTGGCTTCTGGTATTTTTGCTTGGCTCGATTTCGATTAGCCTACTCTTCAATTTATTCCACTATGTCAATAACATTAATCGCAAATTAGCTCGCTTTTTTGAGTCGGTTCGGTATTCTGATTTTGCTGTTAAGTTTCGTTCTGATGATAAGCTCGGCAAATCTTTTCAGGAGGTAAACCAGCAATTAAACGGCGTTTTGGAGGCATTTAGACAAGCCCGTGCCGAAAAAGAAGCCAATCTTCAATACATAAATACCATCGTACAGCACGTCAATGTCGGTTTGCTTTCGTTTGATTCGGTGGGTAATATTGAGCTTATAAACAACGCAGCATATCGTCTTTTGGGGATTTACCGTCTGCGAAATATCAATGAGTTGACCAAAACTCAGCATACCGAACTATACGAAATCCTGAAGGAGCTTTCTTCGGGAGGTAAAACCCTCTACATGGCATCTAACGAACAGCAGATTTCGATAAATGCCACAAATATAAGTCTTCGTGGGCGAATGATTAAGCTGGTTTCATTACAAAATATCCAGTCTGAGTTACAGCAAAAAGAGCTTGACGCTTGGCAGAACCTCACCAAAGTACTCCGCCACGAAATCATGAATTCGGTTACGCCGATTGTGTCGCTTGTAGGTACAATGAAAACTATTGTCGAATTAGACTTGGCCGATAAACCCGAAATCGCCGAAACAGTCAGCGATTTAAGAGAAGCCCTCGGAACTATTGAAGGTCGCGGAAAAGGAATTATGAATTTTGTGAATGCTTACCGAGAATTCACCAGTATCCCGAAGCCCATTCTAAAAGAAGCCAAAGCAAAGGCATTGGTAGAGAATGTATTGAGCTTGGTTAAGCCACAGCTACAAGAGCGAAGAATCCAGCTCATAACCCAGTACTACGATGATTTTGAGCTAATGATTGATACCGAACAAATAGAAATGGTCTTGATAAATCTAATCAAAAATGCCATCGAAGCAATGGATAAAAAGATTTCGCCTAAATTAAAAATAAAACTTCAACTATCTGATAATCAACGTACTATTGAAGTGTCAGATAACGGAAGCGGTATCGAACCCGAAGCCGTCGAGAAGATTTTTATTCCGTTCTATACAACCAAAAAAACTGGCTCGGGTATTGGACTAAGTCTCTCACGGCAAATCATGCAAATGCACGGTGGAAACCTAAAAGTACATTCTGAAGTCGGCAAAGGTTCGGCGTTTCAGATGTATTTCTAAAAATAAAAATGGTCGAATCTACCCGAAGGTTTCAACGACCATTTTGTATCAATTAGAATAAAGAAAACGCTGGTTTAGGCGGCAATCTCGATGAGTTCTGTTAATTTCTGAGAAGGTATCGGAATACTCTTGCCCTCTTCTTTCAGTTCATCTAAATATAATTCTATAGCTTCTTTTATATTTGCCTTTGTTTCTTCTAATGTCCCACCAACACTAAAGCAAA
This sequence comes from Spirosomataceae bacterium, assembly GCA_025455785.1. GTDB lineage: Bacteria > Bacteroidota > Bacteroidia > Cytophagales > Spirosomataceae > JALOLV01. Next base: position 8,160 of record JALOLV010000249.1, read on the forward strand.
CAGGTAGGTCTGGGACATAAGCACTATATCCACCATCTTCGCAAGGCTCTATTATAACAAGGTATTTCATAGAATTTATCATTTTAGTCCTGCTTGTTTAAGAATACTTTGGGCTGTTCCGATAGGAATATCTTTGTTCAATCCATGATTTGGCACAACTGCAATACCCTCTTTTTCGGGATGTTTGTAAATACAATGACTTCCTTTTTGTCTCACAAAATAC